>JBQCFO010000063.1:0-5889 GCA_051959055.1 Ginsengibacter sp.
TATGAAGCTTCCACGCTCGCTTGCCGGCAGCCAGGGCAATCAACTCATCAATAACCTGGCTGCAAAAGCCAGCGCTACAGGCATCCCCGTAAATATGGGTGATGTGATAAACCTTAAGCTGGATGTCGGGGGCACCGTTAAAAATCCAACGGTAAAAGTAGATTTAAAACAAACCGGCGAATCGCTTGCCAATCAAATGAAAGACCAGGTAAAAGAATTTGCACAGGCAAAAATAGACAGTGCAAAATCTGCTGTTCGCGACACCCTAAATTCGGTGAAAAACCAGGTAGCCGAAGCGGCAAAAGAAGAATTGCTTAAAAAATTATCTGGAATAAAGGATACGTCAACTGTTTCCGAATCACCGGTTACTCCTGCCAAATCGCTCGATAAAGCCAAAGAATCAGCGAAGGGATTATTAAAAAATATTTTGAAAAAAGATACCGCTAAAAAGCAATAATTATCAACATGTCTTAATGAAAATTTTTACCTGCGTGGAATGGAATCGATATTTGTAAAGATTGAATATGGAGCCTTAAAGAATCGCTAATGAGGAATACAAATCCGCCTTATTTCTTCTTTTACTGCGGACTGTATTGCCGCACCTGGCTTAAAATCCGGTGGTGGCAAATAATTGTATGGATGTTATTGATTTATTAACTTTACGCAACCGGCTATTTAAATTTTAATAAAGAAAAAATTTTAAAACACATACAAAAGTCTTTCAGAATAAAAGCAATTCTTTTATTTTTGACTACTGCATAAAAATATGAGAGATGTTTCATACACCGATAAGCAATTACTTTGTTTGGTAAAAACAGGTGATGAAGCGGCGTTTAACGTCCTGTTTGAACGCTATCGCTCGAAATTATACTATTACCTGCTTCGCCATGTCAAATCAAAAGAGATAGCAGAAGAGATTGTTATTGATATATTTATGAAATTATGGAAAGGAAGAGGCCTCGCGGATCAAATTCAGGATGTATCCGCCTTTTTTCACAAGGTGGGTTACTACAAAGCATTGGATTTTTTAAGAACCACTGCACGGAGAGAAGATCTAAAGCAGGTTTATATTGACAGGGCAAAAATGGAGCAAGTGAAATTGCCTGATGAATTGCTGATAGATGAAGAGGCGAAATTATTATTACTCCGGGCTATAAATCAGTTGCCTCCCCAACGAAAGCTGATTTATATGCTGAGCCGCAATGAAGAGCTAAGCCATGAGCAGATAGCTGAAATCCTGAATTTATCCAGAAGTACCGTCAACAATACAATTGTTTCGGCCTCCCGTTCCATATCGGAATACTTGAAAAAGCACGCTGTTGGAAAAGTGGCTTTATCAGTCTTGCTGATTTGTTTTTTTCTCGAATCATGCCCGACATTTATTGACCGATAAAATGTTTGCAACGTCCTCGTTTATTTACCTTCCTTAAAATTTTCCCGTCTTTCTATTTAGCAATGTTAGCAAAGGTGAATACGGCAATTTTTATTACTACTGTATCGGAATGTTTTATTAAAAAAAATAAAATCCAGAATAGTTATTCAGTGCTCTTCATAACGTAGTATGGGTATTAAGCCGGAATAATGTCTGAAAATCAAAGCCGTTTCTTATCACTCTACAAACGCTTTATCAGTGATGAAGCTACTCCTGAAGAATTGCAGGAGTTCTGGGAATTAGCCCGCATCTTGGAAGACGACGAAGTGGTAAAAGAGGTTACTTATTCCTTGTATGATGAAGCCGTGCCGGACGAAATATATAAAAAGGACTGGCGTGATGCCCGTGCACGAATTTTCGGAAAAAAAGAAAAAGGTTTCCGGATTCCAAAACCGTACCGGTGGGTAGCAGCAGCCTCCCTTGTTTTTGCACTCGCGATTGGCGGCTATTTTTCTATTAAGAAAGAAGGCATTTCGCCATCTGCCGTTGCAAAAGCCGTTACCGAAAAAACTTACGATGTTGCTCCTCCCGCTATAAGCCATGCAACCATCACCCTGGGAAATGGACAAAAGATAATGGTTGACAGCGTAAAAAGCGGAACACTTGCTTTGCAAAATAATATTGCCCTCACAAAAACGGAGGATGGTAAAATTGAATATGCTTCACGAGAGGAGCGTGGAAATAAAGATTTGGTATTTAATACACTGACAAATCCGAAGGGTAGCAGGGTTATCAATATGGTTCTGAATGATGGATCGCGCGTCTGGCTGAATGCTGCTTCTTCGATCACTTATCCCATCGCTTTTGAAGGTAATGAAAGGGAGGTTTCTATAACAGGAGAGGCTTATTTTGAAGTTGCTCATGACGTTCATAAAAGATTTGTGGTAAAAACAAACCGGGTATCAACAGAAGTCTTGGGAACTCATTTCAATGTAAATTCTTACGCTGACGACGATGAAATAAAAGTAACCTTATTGCAGGGCAGTGTAAAAGTGGTAACCGATAAAGGCCGGTCATCGGTGATTAAACCGGGGGAACAGGCGATGGATGACGGCCAGGGAAATTTAAAAATCAACCGAAATGTGAACCTGGAGGATGTGACAGCCTGGAAAGATGAACGGTTCAGCTTCCATGACGAAAATATTAAAAACATCATGAAGGAAGTGGCCAGGTGGTACGATTTGCAAATTGAATATAAAGGAAATATGGATGACCTGAATTTTGGTGGAAGTATGTCCCGGCAGAAAAACGTTTCAGAATTATTAAAAAGAATGGAAGAAACCCAGGCTGTAAAATTTGAAGTAAAGGGAAGACAGATAACCGTCATTCAAAAGCATTAAACATTTTAAAACGCAACGTGAATAAAGGATAAGCCGTTCCGAACCAGGAAGGATGCAAACAAGTCACCATGAATAAATTTTTTAATTAACCTCACAAAACCAAACTATGGTATCAAACCGTCCCAGACTTTTTACCTTACTCTACCCAACCGGGAATAATTTAAAGGGGAAGACTTATTCAAAAAAGATCTTGAAATTGATGAACCTGACTGTGGTCGTTCTGTTGTCGGTAGGCATGACAGCCAGTGCCACCGGCTATTCCCAGAGCATTACGCTGACGGTAACAAACGCTCCATTAGAAAAAGTATTTACCGAGATCAGGAAGCAGAGTGGGTACGAATTTTTTTATACGACCAAAATGCTTCAGCAGGCAAAGGGTGTGAATGTGCGTGTTAGAAATTCGCCGGTTGAAGAAGTGCTTGCCATTTGTTTTAAAGATCAGCCTTTTAGTTATTCTATTATTGGAAAAACGATCATTCTGAAACCGGTGCAACAGGTAAATAACACTGTTAACCTCCGCGAAGAGGTGCAGCTGCCCATTCGCGGAAAGGTACTGGATGAGAAAGGGAATCCTGTTGTTGGAGCGACAATACAGGTAAAAGGGAATCCTGCCGTAGGAACTTCCACTGATGAGCAAGGTAAGTTTACGCTTGATACGAGGGAAGGCCAGGAACTGCTTATTTCGCATGTTTCGTTTGAAACAAAAACCATTAAAGTTGGTAAATCAGGTAATCTAACCATTACGCTGAACCCCGTTGCCAGCGAGTTGGAACAAGTAACCATTACAGGTTATACGGATTATTCCAGGAGTAAAAGTCCGAGCGCTACCAGCTATATTACTGCCAGGGATATCAACCAGGTACCGATGAGTACAGTAGACCAGATACTACAGGGACGTGTACCGGGGTTAAATGTAAGCTCCAGCTCTGGCCAGCCGGGTCAGAGTGCTTCCGTAGTAATAAGGGGTATCGGCAGTATTGACGGAACGACTGCGCCGCTGTACGTAATGGACGGAATACCTGTTGAGAGTAGTTATTTTCAAACGATCAATCCTGATGATATCCAATCTGTTACTGTACTTAAAGATGCATCGGCCAAAGCGCTATATGGTTCAAGAGGATCTAATGGTGTGATTGTAATAACTACTAAGAAAGGTAAAAAAGGAAAATTGCAGGTAGGATATAGTTCACAATATGGCTTCTCAAACCTGACCAGTCCAAGGTTTGAAATGATGGACTCGAAGGAGCGGTTGAGATTTGAAGAGGAAGTTGGCTCGGAAACCGGTCGTGATGTTGGCCCGGGACGGACCTATTCGCCTGATAATCCTGATTATGCCGATAAATCAGAAGCGTGGCGTCAAAATGCGAATGCTATCCTTGACAGCCTGCAACACCTTAATACGGACTGGAGGGATATGTTTTTTCAAAAAGGAAGATTCATGCAGCAGCAGGTGAGCCTTAGCGGTGGTACGGACCATGTACAATTTTATAATTCGTTTGGTGTATGGTCAGAAGATGGGATTGTCAAGAGAACGGGATTAGACAGGTATTCGCTCCGTAGCAATGTCAATCTGAACTTTGGAAAATTCACCGCAGGTGTAAATATCTCACTCGGGTATTCCAACTCCCGGTTTACCTATAATGAAGGAGGTACCGGTGTAGGCTCGCTTATGGCTTCTGTTTACTATGCATTACCTTATGAGTATCCATATACCCCGGATGGCGTTTTGCATGCGACGGATGATGCCATTACCTTCCTGGATACACGTGAAGGCAGCAGAGGTATTGATGCATTGTATGGGACAACCAGTAAGACAGAACAATTTAAAACGATTATAGGATTGGACCTAGCTTATGAAATACTTCCGGGCTTGAAAGCGACTACGCGTGCCGGAATTGATTTGAGAAATTCTACAGATCAGACTTTTTTTAATCCCGGTTCATACATCGGCAGTAAACAACCGGGCCAGCAAGGGTCATTTGGTGAAGGACTAAGAAGAAATTCTAACTTTGTATCTACATCCGGCCTTACTTATAAAAAGACAATTGATAAAAATGATTTCGAGGTTTCAGGGTTCTTTGAATACCTGTATGACTATTACAGATCTTTTAATTACACAGGGTATGGTATCGACGACAGGCTCCCTGAAACGCCGGCGGG
Organism: Ginsengibacter sp.; assembly: GCA_051959055.1. Classification (GTDB taxonomy): domain Bacteria; phylum Bacteroidota; class Bacteroidia; order Chitinophagales; family Chitinophagaceae; genus Ginsengibacter. The sequence continues at coordinate 4,933 of JBQCFO010000063.1, forward strand.
AATAACCGTGAGCGGCGCTTTTCTTCCTGCTTTGGGAGGAGGCCGTACTTCCAGCAACCTCGCTTCTTATATGGGTGTTGGCCGGTATACCTATAATGATAAATACACTTTAACCGCCAGCTATAGATATGACGGCGCCTCTTCTGTACCTGCTGTTCACCGCTGGCATGGATTCTATTCAGCGGGAGCCAACTGGGATGCAAAAAAAGAAGATTTCCTGAAATCAACTGATTTTATTTCAGCACTCAGGTTCAGGGCCAGCTATGGGCAAACTGCCAGTCCGTTTGGTGGTAACTTCCTCTATTTGCCAACTTATTCGGTAAGCACTACTTATGGAGGCCAGCCGGCGATAAGGCCTTCTGCTATCGGCAACCCGGATTTTGACTGGGAATATGTAGATGAATTTAATACCGGTTTTGACCTGGCACTCTTTAATATGCAAAGAGTAAAAATCATTTTTGACTATTACAGCAGGATCACCAACAACATGTTTATTGACCAGCCACTCTCTGCAACATCCGGGGCGTCTTCTGCTCCTTTAAGTACAGGCAAAATGAGAAACAGAGGGGTGGAATTAAATATCAGTGGCGATGTGATCCGAAAAAGTAATTTCGCCTGGAATATTGGAGTAAACGCCGCCTTCAATCAAAACAGAATTTTACATGTAACAGATGTTACCGATCAACTTCCCGACGGAGATACCAGGATCATCAAAATGGGGTATCCGTATGGAACATACTTTGCGCCACAATGGGCCGGAGTAGATCGTGAAACAGGTGATGCTCTTTACTATAACCTGGATGGAAGTAAAACCAAGGTGTATAATGCGGAAGAACAAAATGCCCCCAATTCCGGGAGTATGTATCCCAATTTAACTGGTGGGATAACAACAGGCGTTACCTGGAAGAATTTTTCGTTGAACGCATTATTTTCCTTCGTTTCCGGAGTGATGCGTTG
>JBQCFO010000064.1:0-3219 GCA_051959055.1 Ginsengibacter sp.
CAAATGATAGCGTGAAAGTGGCATTAACAAAAGACCAGATGCTTGCGCTCGCGATAACTCAACAAACTACTGAGATTGCAGCGTAATTTATTACCGCAAAAACACGCGACAATATAACACGTACGTTGCCAGGAATGCAAAAAGTATCCATGGAAGAAATAAAAAATGTCCCGGTATTATTTGGAGAAAAGGATATTTTGAAAACAATACAGCTATTGCCCGGAATAAAATCCGCCGGCGATGGCTCATCCGGCTTTTTTGTTCGTGGCGGCGCTGCAGATCAAAACCTCATTTTGCTGGATGAAGCTACTGTTTACAATGCTTCACATCTGCTGGGTTTTTTTTCCACCTTCAATTCGGATGCGATAAAAGATGTAACCATCTATAAAGGCGATATGCCGGCTCAGTATGGCGGTCGCTTGTCATCATTGCTCGATATAAAAATGAATGATGGAAATAATAAAGATTATAAGGTAAGCGGTGGTATTGGGTTAATATCTTCACGCCTGAATGTAGAAGGGCCGATTGTGAAAGATAAAGGTTCGTTTATGATCAGCGCACGCCGTACCTATGCTGATCTGTTTTTAAAATTGTCGAAAGATACCGATGTAAACAAAAGCATTCTCTACTTTTACGATATCAATGCAAAAGCCAATTATCAGTTTGGCGAAAAAAATAAATTGTATTTATCAGGATATTTTGGAAAAGATGATCTGGGCTATAGCAACCAGTTCGGAATCCGCTGGGGCAATACGACTGCCACACTTCGCTGGAATCATATATTCAGCAGTAAATTGTTTTCCAATACATCCTTTATCTACAGCAATTACCAATACAATATCACCCTTAATCAAACCACCAATAATCTTACAGTACTTTCTACTATAAAAGATTATACCTTGAAGGAAGACCTCCAATATTTTGCTGGAACTAAAAACAAGATCAATTTTGGATTCAATTTTACTCATCATACTTTTAGTCCCGGACAATTCAAAACATCCGTTACATCCAGTTATAATCCACTTACTTTGCCAAACAAATATGCCTTTGATGGTGCATTATATGTAGCCGATGAATGGACGGTTTCCAAAAGCTTAAAATTTAATACCGGATTGCGATTGTCTTCTTTTGATCTGATAGGGCCAGGTACTTTTTATACATATGATAGCCTCGGGAATGTAAAAGATACAGCTCATTATGCCAGAGGTAAAATGGTAAAATCCTATCTCAATCTTCAGCCGCGTTTTGCCGCTACTTATCAATTGAATACATTAAGCTCTGTTAAAGCATCTTATTCGAGAAATGTTCAAAATCTTCATTTACTTTCTAATACAACAGGAGGTAATCCTACCGATGTTTGGATACCCAGCAGCAATAATGTAAAGCCGGAAATATCCGACCAGTTTTCGACGGGATATTATCGTAGTACACAGAACAACAAATATGAGTTTTCGGCCGAGGTTTATTACAAACTTTTGCAAAACCAGATTGATTATAAAAATGGCGCTGTATTGGTGGCCAATCAAACAGTCGAATCACAATTGGTGTATGGTAAAGGACGAGCTTATGGATTAGAGCTTTATGCAAAGAAAAAATATGGAAAATTAACCGGTTGGCTCAGTTACACTTTATCGAGAACAGAAAGACAGATTGATGGAATAAATAATGATTCGTGGTATCCGGCCAACCAGGATCAAACGCATAATATAGCACTGGTTGCAATTTATAACCTGGGTAAAAAGTGGACAATCTCGGGAGATTTTGTATATAATACCGGGAATGCTGTTTCGTGGCCTTCCGGAAAATACCAGGTAAACGGGAATACGGTTTTTTATTATACCGAAAGAAATGGATACCGCATGCCTTCCTACAACCGGATGGACATCAGCGCCACTTTGATGACCAAAAAAACAGCGAAGTTTGAAGGCAGCTGGACGTTTTCCGTTTATAATGCTTACGGCAGAGAGAATCCGTATTTTATTCAGTTTCAAAATGATCCGGCCGATCCTCAAAAAACGCAGGCGGTTCAATATTCCTTATTCAGATGGGTTCCTTCAATTACTTATAATTTTAAATTTTAAAATCAATGAGACGTTTTAAAATACAAAATATAGCGTCGCTGGCCTTATTCATTTTCTTGCTTTTTGGCTGCAAAAAAGTGATTGACGTAAACCTGAAAAATGCAGGCGTACAAACTGTTATTACCGGTGAAATAAATAACAGACCAGGACCCTATATTGTAAAAATTTCCAAAACAATAAATTTTAGTTCCGACAATGTTTTTCCTCCTGTATCGGGAGCATTTGTCACTATCAGCGGGAGCGGGATTACTGATACATTAACTGAAACAAATCCGGGTACTTATACAACACATAAGATAAGGGGAAAATCGGGCGAAGCATATAATCTTTATGTTTCTGCGGATGGAAAAGTTTATACGGCTTCTTCTACTATGCCCGAAAGGGTTCCCATTGATTCACTTAGTTTTTTGCTTGGAAGAAAAGATGCACTTTACGCTGTTGTAAACTTCCAGGATCCTGAAGGGATAGAGAATTATTATCAGTTCATAGAATATGTAAATGGTGAAAAATTGCCGAACGGAAGAGGCAATTCTGTTTTTAGTGACCGTTTATCTGATGGGCGGTATATCAGCAGGGTATTGTATGATGACAGTTCTGATATCAAAGCAGGAACCACTTTAACGGTGCAAATGAATTGCATTGATAAATCTGTTTATAATTATCTGAATGAATTGCAGCAGATATCAGGTTCGGGCAGCGGATTTTCCAGCCAGGCGCCTGCAAACCCAACCAGTAATATTACCGGGGGAGCTTTGGGATATTTCAGTGCAAATACGATAAGCACAAGCACCGTTAATATTCCATAAATTGTATGTAAACGGAAAGAACTTTAATTTTTTGACCTCAGCAAACGTACAAATAAGCCACAATCTTATTTCCGAAAATAAATTTAAAGGATAATAAAGAAAGACCGCATGATTATATCAGGCAAATGCATTTGAAACGAAAATGAACAGTAACTTTTCAAATCCCGGGGGGATGAAATGATTATAGCAACCATTTTAACCTTTAATGTGCGCCATTTTCCGGAAGAGCCACAAAGGATGAAATGATTATAGCAACCATTTTAACCGGTTTTAAAACCCTGAAAGCCCGCCTGACCAAACGGGCAGGGGTGAAATGTCATCCCTTCGGGATT
>JBQCFO010000065.1:0-5311 GCA_051959055.1 Ginsengibacter sp.
ATCATTGAATGGAACCCATGAAATCACTTTTGATCCTGTTGAAGATATTGAATTTTTGAAGAACGAATCGCTTCCTTTTCATCCGAATGCCCTCACCTTTATTGCTGTATTAAACAACGATGATCATATTTCTGAAACTTATTATTCTATAGGCGGTGGTTTTGTAAAAAAAGAAGGAGAGGAGATAAACAGCGATGAGCAAATCATACTTCCCTTTCCGATAAATGATGCCGATGATCTGATTCATTGGTGCATGCAAACGGGAATGAGCATCAGTGAAGTGGTAATGGAAAATGAAAACACGTGGCGCCCCGAAAACAAAACCCGTGAGGGCATTTTGCAAATCTGGAAAACTATGTGCGAATGCATGTACAAAGGTTGTAATACTGAAGGAACTTTGCCTGGTGGATTGAATGTGAGACGAAGAGCCGCAGATTTGAATAAAAAATTATTAAAAGGAAAAGCGTATTCAGATTTTGATTCATGGATAAAGGTGATTAAAGAAGGCGGCAATAATTTTAAATATATCCTCGATTGGGTAAGTTGTTTTGCATTGGCTGTAAATGAGGAAAATGCCGCATTTGGCCGCGTTGTTACAGCTCCTACGAATGGAGCCGCGGGTGTAGTTCCGGCTGTGCTTGCCTATTATGTTATTTTTTGCGATGGAAATAGTGAGGATAATATTATCCGTTTTTTACTGACAGCTTCCGAAGTCGGTTGCATGTTTAAAAAAGGCGCTACAATATCTGCGGCAATGGGTGGTTGCCAGGCAGAAATCGGGGTTTCTTCTTCGATGGCTGCAGCCGGCCTTACAGAATGCATGGGAGGTACACAACGCCAGGCTTTGATGGCAGCAGAAATTACGATGGAACATCATCTTGGCATGACCTGCGATCCGATTTCGGGATTGGTGCAGATTCCCTGTATTGAAAGAAATACAATGGGAGGGATAAAAGCGATAACTGCCAGTCAGCTTGCATTACAAAGTGCACCGGATTTTGCAAGAGTTACTTTGGATAATGTGATTCAGACCATGTGGGATACGGCAATAGACATGAATAGTAAATATAAAGAAACCGCAGATGGCGGCCTAGCCGTAAATGTGCCACTCGGATTGAGCGAATGCTAATGTGAAATCATGTATGATATTGCAAATTTTTTTAAGATTTTGACTAACTAAGAATGGGCATTATTCCTTGGTTTATTGGTTATTTAAAGCTGTCATGTTTTTGTAACCTGCTATAGTAAAAAAAATTTTTTTGTTAATTCGAAAAGTTTTATAACTTGTTCTTCTTTTATCACAATGTTGAAAAAAATAACTGCCATATTTTTTCTGATCCTTTTCTCCTTCAATTCATTTGGATACCGGCTTTTATTTGATTATCTTCAACAAAAAAACGATAAAAAGCTCGAAGCGAATCTTGACAGTCATTCTTATGATGAATCACAATTGATTGAATTGAAAATTGCGGTAAATGTGGCATACCAGATCAACAGATCTTCTTATGAACGCTGCGATGGTGAAATTATCATTGACGGAATTGCTTATAAATATGTAAAACGCAAACTTGCCAATGATACCCTTTACCTGATGTGCATTCCCAATTCAGGAAAGATGCGTCTCGAAGTGGCAAAAAATAATTTTTTCAAAATTACCAACGACTTAAATCAGAATACTGATTCAAAAAAATCTGATTCAAAATCTGTCTTTAAAAATCTTCAAAACGTTTATAACGAACCTTCTTTTCTTGCAAAAATAAATTCTCCGGTGCCCGATCATCAAAATTTGTGGCTTCCCGTGGGAATACCAGAACTGCCGGTTTCATTTCAAATGTCTCCTGAACGGCCACCGGATTTACATTTCTGATCTCCTCATTTTCTGAAAAAATTAGTGCCATTATTTTAAATAATGTTCAATTATTAATTGTTTTCTGATACCAGTTCGTTTGTATCTCATTTATTTTATTCTTTTGAAGTACACTGCATTTACTGAGTGAATTTTAAAACATTGCATGCGTTGTAAAAAGAAATAAAAATTATCATTTCCGGTTTTTTCAAAAATTAAAATTTAGGCTATAAAAAATTATCCTCAACGCATAAACATATAATACCTATACAACAAAAACCTTTTAAACATGAGAAAATTCATTTTGGCCTTGTTAGCTCTTATTTTTCTTGGAGGATGTAAAAAGAAAGATTATGAAACGGTTTTTAAAGATCCCAATTTATTTTGCCAGACGGTATATCAATTGAATGGTGTGGTAATGGGAAATAATTTCAGTCCTATAGTTGCATCACGTAATTATTTGTATGCAAGTGTCGCTGCCTATGAGGTAATTGCAGCGGGCTATCCTGGTCAATATCAATCTTTGGCAGGACAGATAAATGGGTTGAAGTCAATCCCAAAGCCAGCTTCAGGACAAAGTATTGACTATGAATTTGCTTCTTTATTGGCTTATTGCAAATTAGGAGCTTCTGTTACATTTCCCGAAGGAAGTATGGATAAATATGTTGACAGCCTTAAAAAACTGGCAAAAGATCACGGGATGCCCAATGATGTTTTTGAAAATTCTATTGCTTTTTCTGATTCCGTTTCTAATGCCATTTTGCAATGGAGTAAAAAAGATAATTATTCCAAAACCAGAAGTGCCGAAAAATATACAGTTACTGATGAGCCCGGACGATGGGTGCCTACGCCGCCTGCCTATACTTCAGCCATGGAGCCTCATTGGAATGAAATACGGCCTGTGGTAATGGATAGTGCCAATCAATTTCCGGCGCCATCACCTTACAAATTTGATATAAAAGACACTGCCAGCGATTATTATAAACAGGTGATGCTTTCGAAAACCGCGATAGAAAACCTCACTCCCGAGCAAAAACATATTGCTGATTTTTGGGACGATAATCCTTTCAAATTAAATGTGTCAGGACATGTCATGTTTGGAAGTAAAAAGTTTTCTCCGGGCGGCCATTGGATGAGTATAGTTGGAATTGCGGCCATGAAGGCAAAAGCCGATTTCGCCACCACTGTGTATGCTTACGCAAAAACAAGCATTGCCTTATTTGATGCATTCATCCAATGCTGGTCAGTCAAATACAAGTACAATACCGTACGTCCGGAAACTGTAATCAATAAATATTTTGATGCAAGCTGGCAGCCACGCTTGCAAACACCCCCGTTTCCAGAATATACCTGCGGTCATTCTACCTGTTCATCTGCTGCGGCTGAAGTACTTACCAGCGTTTTTGGCGATAATTTTTCTTATACAGATTCTACAGAACTGGAATTTGGTATTGCAAACCGCAGCTATAAATCTTTTAGAGATGCGGCTTTGGAGAATAATAAAGCCCGCTTTTATGGAGGTATTCATTATCATTATTCATGCATCATTGCTAATGAATGCGGAAAGAAAGTGGGGGATTTGGTTGTAGAAAAATTGAAAATGAAATTATGATTTTAGACTGAAGCAGAAGGTTAATGGTTGAAGGCATTATACTTAAGGCAAGAAGATGAACAAATTTTTTTAAAAGGAAACACAAAACATGAATATTACCTGCTCTGCTGGATTAAACTTTTTCTCTTAATAACGATTAGAACCCTTCCCTGTTTCCACAGGGAAGGCTTTCTATTATTGATGAGAAAAGCAGAATAGGGAATCTTGAATGGTGAATGCAAAGGAAAAAGAAGATGAAAATAAAAATATTTTAAGATAAAAGAAAACAAAAAAATGAAAATTTTTTGCTTTACTGAATTAAACTTTTTCTCTTAATAACGATTAGAACCCTTCCCTGTTTCCACAGGGAAGGCTTTCTATTTTTTTGATTAATCAAAATTTTAAACCATCAAAAACCATTTTATGAAACAATTATTTACTCTTATATTAAGCGGATTATTCCTAATAAGTTTCTCCAATCATGCTGCTGCACAAGGTTGTGTAGCCATACGCAGTACAGGCGGCATTTGTACCATGGAGCATGGGCATACGGAAAGTGATTCCAATTGGGTCTTAAATGTGAACAATCGTTACTTCAAATCTTTCCGTCATTTTGTAGGAACAAAAGAGCAAAAACAAAGAGTTGAAAACGGTTCGGAAGTAATTAATCATTCTTACACATTGGATCTTGCACTTACCCGCAACGTGAACAAATGGTGGTCATTCTCACTCGATGTTCCTATTCTGGCAAACTCGCGTTCCTCATTGTATGAACATGATGGAAAGAACCGCTTTCTCACCCATTCTTTCGGCCTTGGTGATGTTCGTTTTTCAGCATACAGATGGATTGTTGATCCGGCAAAACAGCCAAAAGGAAATATACAATTGGGTTTGGGAATTAAATTACCAACCGGTGATTATAGGTATCAGGATTTTTTCCATAAAAACGATTCCACTTTGTTGTTAGGCCCGGTTGATCAGTCAATACAACTTGGCGATGGAGGTACCGGTTTTCCAATAGAAATAAATGGCTTTTATAATTTTTCAAAAAAATTCAGCGTCTATGGGAATTTGTATTATTTAATCAATCCGCGTGAACAAAACGGAACTTCCACTGCAAGGGGAGGTACACCTTCTGCCATGAGCATTAAAAATGGCAGCAGCGTGATGAGCGTTCCTGATCAATATATGGCAAGAGTTGGGGCTAATTTCACTGCAAAGGCGCTCACGTTTTCTCTTGGATTCAGAGATGAATGTCTGCCGGTACACGATCTGATTGGTGGTAGCAAAGGCTTCAGAAGGCCGGGATATATTATTTCTTTAGAACCCGGTTTGACCTACAGCTTTAAAAAAGTGAATATTTACGCTTACGTGCCAGTGGCTATTGTGCGCGACAGAACTCAAAGTGTGGCCGACAAAATTCAGACAAAACTCACAGGAGTATATACGCAGGGAGATGCGGCGTTTGCAGACTATACAATTAATGTAGGATGTTCTTTCAAATTTTGATTTCACGAATGCTGTGTTTCCGGAAATAGAAAAATCCGATATTTCTTTCTTTACTGCGACAAACTTTTTCTTTTAATAACGATTAGAACCCTTCCCTGTATCCACAGGGAAGGCTTTCTATTTTGAATTTGAAAGGCAAAAGTGAAAAATTTTCAAGTGTCGTTTGACTAAATCTTTTTCAGAAAAAAATAAGATTATACAGATAAATTCAATGATGTCTTTTCATCTCTTTTTTAGGCAATGTACTGAAAAATGGTTGGTAATTTATTGGTTTAAAAATCTTATTATGCGATGCTGATTTGAAGAGGAAGCAAGCTCTGGTGGAGATCAACTTGCCAGCAATAAAATCAGTACTTATACGAAAA
>JBQCFO010000066.1:0-11725 GCA_051959055.1 Ginsengibacter sp.
TATTCCACTGTTTACAGGCATCAAAGACAAAATAAAACTGCAACTATTGAATAGCCGGCAATTTACTTCCGGAGTGACTGAACTGAATTATATGGTGGACAAACAATAACAACTTACCGGCCAACCTAAAAAAACCAATCAACCTGGGACACAAGCCCCAACCAGGCGTAATTAATGTATCAGCAAGACGATCAGACAAATCGAGCGCAAACGGGATTTTCAGCCTGAAGGAATGACAACGAGTAATATTTCCAGCAAACGAACAAATAGCAGCTTTTTGTTTTTATCTTCATATTTGTTTTTACATTAAGGCTGGGTTCCGGGGGAAAATATTAAAATGCCGGCAAACCAGCAAGACCGCGACTTTGGCTACAACATCTTTCAGCGAGTTACTTCAATCAGACATGATAATTGACAAATACATTAAAATTATAGATGTGGTCAGCCATGAGGATTGTGACCATGTTCGAAAGCTGGTATATCATTTCGTGAATTGGCATCGAGTCCGTCATCTGGAAGATCTGGAATTAATTGATGAATACTTTGACAGGAAGGACTTTGAAAAAGAACTTGAATCATTGCCAGGAAAATACTCCAGACCTAATGGCAGACTTTTATTAGCTTTATTCGACGGTGAACCGGCCGGGTGCGTAGCTTTGAGAAAGATAGATGACCAGGCATTTGAAATGAAACGAATGTTTGTCTATACCAAGTATCACGGGAAAGGAATAGGACGGGCACTAGCCGAAAAATTCATCAATGAAGCCCGGCTGATTGGTTATCAAAGCATCAAGCTGGACACGAGTTTCAGGCAAATAGAAGCTCAAAAGCTGTATCAAAGCCTTGGTTTTAATGTGACAAGGCCCTATTACCAGCTACCCAAAAAGCTGGAAGATTGGCTGGTGTTTATGGAAATGAAATTGTAGAAGCGACCTGTTTAACAAAAAATAGGAAAGGTTTTGCATAATTGGAGCTGGACGCAGCTTTCGATACGCCGTTCTGTTGTGGTTCTGCTAACGAACAACAAATAAAAATTAATTATGAAACACCTGTTTTTGGCTTCATTATATTCGTTTGCTTTTTTTTGGTCTTTTTCACAGCAGAAAAATGATGCTTATGAAAAACTAAAAGACTTTGAAGGCATTTATGAATATCCCAATCACATCAAGGTTTTATTTGCCGCATCTCCCAAAGACACTGCACTCGTAGCCATCATCAATCAAAGTGAATATGTATTAAAAAATGAAAGTCCTGATGTGTTTTCAACGCAATATGATACGCTTACATTTTTCAGAGATGCGCATAATATGCCTGCAGGATATGTTTCCAAAGGCCACAAGTTTAAATTAATCAATAAGAATGTTTTCTTTCCTGAAACCATGTGGTATCCCCGGCTCAAAGGCAAAGATGTTTATCTATATAAAATTCCTGATAAACTTAATGACGGCCTGTTGGTTGGCGATGTCAGCAAAACTGTTTTAGATACTTCTTTATTAAGAGAGATGATGAAAAAAATAATTGATGGTAGTTACCCCAATATTCATAGCGTTTTAATTATAAAAGATGGCCGGTTGGTATTTGAGCAGTATTTTTATCAATATACTAAAGACAGTGTGCAGGAGCTGCGTTCAGCTTCTAAAAGTATTTATTCGGCTCTTGCAGGAATTGCGATTGATCAAGGATTTATAAAAAGCAAAAACGAAAAGGTGCTTCATTATTTTCCGGAATATATATTGAAGAATATGTCAGATGCCAAGAAGCGCATAACTATTGAAGACCTTTTGACACAACAAACAGGATTGGATTGTGATATCAGCAATCCAAAATCCGAGGGCAATGAAACAACGATGGATTATTCTGACGATTGGGTTAAGTTTACTTTAGATCTTCCCATGATTGACACACCTGGAGGAAAAGGAATGTATTGTTCGGGCAATCCTATAACACTTGGGCGCATTATTGAAAAAGCTACCAACATGCCATTGCTTCAATATGCCAGCAAAAACTTATTCGGACCTTTGAAGTTTGACAATTATAAATGGGATTTTAAACCTGATAAATCGAGCGCTGAAAATTATTGCCAGATCTATTTAACGCCAAGAGAAATGGCAAAGTTTGGATTGCTGTATTTGAACGGAGGAACCTGGGATGGTAAGCAAATAGTTTCTGCTAATTATGTTAATCAATCTTTTGCAAAGCATTCGGTTATTCAGGGCGATGATTATGGCTATTTATGGTGGTTGAAATATTTAGATGCAGATGGCACAAGATATTATACGAAAGCAGCGCAAGGAAACGGTGGACAAAGGATTTATGTAATGCCAGACCAAAAAATGGTGGTGGTTATAACCGGTGGAAATTACAACAGGCAATCACCATCTGATGAATTGATGGCAAAATATATTCTGCCTGGGTTTAACAAGAAAAAATAATTTGTTTGGATAAATTTCGGTTTTTAAATATGCTGTTTCATGGAGATGGATAGAGAATTATTTTGCCAAAAATATATGCCTTTTAGTAAAGGAAAAACTGGAGATCTGAATATTCTTCTCTTTAGTGGCCCTTATCTGTCCTTCTATATCTGCTTCATGATTGACTATACACAATTTATTCCCCAATTTATTGTACTTTGTGAGTGATTTGTATTTGAATTCAAAAACAATTCGACATGTCAAAGAAAAATTCTTTCCGCCTCCTTTTAATTATTGCGCTTTTACTCTTCAATAGCCGGAATGGGTTTGCCCAGTCGGAGGTACTGTCAAAGGGGGCGACAGCACCCATGTTCACCACTAAGGCCAGCCTGGCCGGTAATGAATTCGATTTTGCATTAAAAAAAGCCCTTGCCAAAGGACCGGTGGTATTGTACTTTTATCCCGCTGCGTACACAGGTGGCTGTGATTTGGAAGCGCATACTTTCGCCGAACTCAAGGATAAATTTACGGCAGCAGGAGCCACTATTATCGGGGTATCAGCAGATGATATTCAGCGGTTGAGGTCGTTCTCATCTAATCCCGATTACTGTGCCGGAAAATTCGCAGTGGCTTCAGATTCGGGTGGTAAAATTGCCGCAACTTATGGCCTTCAATTGGTGCCTCCACAACCGGGTGTGAAGGATGTAACCGGCGAGCTGGTTACGCACGGCTTCATTCCACGCACAACATTTGTCATTGATAAAAATGATAAAATTGTAGCTGTCTTTTCATCGAAGACGGATCATATATCGCCCGATGAACATGTAAAAAAATCACTGGAAATTGTATCCAAACTGTAGTTTGAAGAGAGGAGTTTAAAAATTAAGCACTGCTGACATTAGTTTTCGTCGCTTGCCGTAGTTCCCCGAATAACCAGGACCGTATAAATATGACTTCATCATTATCTTAAGGTTGTCAGTAAACAAGTAAATATTTGCTTTTCGTAATTTTCGTGCTTGTTGCTGTTGGATGTAGGAAAAAGGCCGCCTGCTTCAACAACAAATCCGAATTGAGTAAAGCCCTACTTTTGAGTTAGAATCGTTTGAGAAATAAGGAGGAAGAATTCTATCAATCCCGACCAGTTGGTGATTCAAATCCGATTAGCACACCTGACATTGAAAAAAATAAGAAAACATTTTATTTTGCAAATCACAATCAGTATTCTCCATCCACTATTTCACCATTCAATATTCAAGCGTTATGAAAATTCATCAGCAACAAATCCGTCTTAAAGAAAGAAGAAGAGGTTTTCATTTGATTACTTCAGAAATTGAACAATCGTTTCAGCAGATGAAGGAATTCACCACAGGAGTTTGCCAGGTTTTTATTCAGCATACATCCGCTTCGCTTACGATAAATGAAAATGCTGATCCTACGGTAAGAAAGGACTTTGAATATTTTTTCAATAAAATCGTTCCTGAAGATGACCGGCATTATGTGCATAATTATGAAGGGGACGATGATATGCCGGCACATCTCAAAGCCGCTATCCTTGGCAGTTCTGTGATGATACCGATTCAGAACGGGCGCTTGGCGCTTGGCACCTGGCAGGGAATTTATTTATGCGAACATCGCAATTATGGAGGAGCAAGGCATTTGATGGTTACTGCATGGGGAGAATGAGAATCACAAAAGCCTGAAACCAGGAAGGTTTTTCTCAAAGAGAATTTAAGACTAAAGCTTTTGAATAATCTTAAGGGTTTTTGAAGTGGTGGGTAGTTTAAAACCAAGAAGGTTTTTATCGGAGAGAATTTAAAATCAAAACTTTTGAATAAACCTTCTTGGTTTTTTGAAGTGCTGGAAAACCTCAAACCAGGAAGGTTTTCATGAAAGAGAATTTAAAAATCAAAACTTCTGAAAAAACCTTCTTGGTTTTTTGAAGATCATCCTCAAACCAAGAAGGTTTTCATTAGAGAAAAAATTTAAAATCAAACTATAGAATAAACCTTCTTAGTTTTTTGAAGATCATCCTCAAACCAAGAAGGTTTTCATGAAAGAGAATTTAAAATCAAACTTATGGAATAAACCTTCTTGGTTTTTGAAGATCAACAAATTCGGATACAAGCCGCTCCATTCACTTATCTTCTTTCTCTTGCACCAATACGCTGCCTGTTTTCCCGAAGTGGCCTTCTGTTTCCGGCACCGCCATCTGCTTCGTTCATTCTTATCTGGCGGCCATTATGGGATTTTCCATCAAGGCTCTTGATCATTTTTGCTGCTGCCGATTTATCCACTTCCACCCAGCTATTCATTTCCCGAAGATCAATTCTGCCCAGCACTTCTTTTTTCAGGTTGCTTTCATCAAGAATGTATTGCAAAAAACTGGCTTTATAAAAACCATCTTTTGTACCAAGATTGATAAATAATTTTGTAAATCCGCCATCACGTTGATAGGAAGGCCTTTCTCTTCTATCATTATTATCGCGGCGGCTATTGTCATTTCTTTTTTCCCTGAAATCCGTTCTTGCATTCAGATCTTCGGCGTTTTCATAATATTTTAGAAAATGGTCAAACTCAAGAGCAGCCACTCTTTTCAGCACTTCTTCTTTATCCATTTCCTGGAATTTTTTCTCCAGTTCCGGCATGTAGGTTTCATAGGCCCCGTTCGAAATATCGGTATTGATCAGGTTATCCATAAAATAAAAAAACTGTTTACGGCATACATCTTTGCCGCTCGGTATATCTAATTTATGAAAATGTGCATTGACCATTTTTTCCAACTGGCGAATCTTAAAAGATTCGCGGCTGTGGCAGATTGAGATACAAATACCGCTTTTGCCTGCGCGAGCGGTACGTCCGCTACGGTGGGTATAGACTTCGATATCATCGGGAAGTTCATAATTGATTACATGAGTGATTCCATCTACATCAATTCCACGTGCAGCCACATCTGTGGCAATCAGTATTTGTAAATCTTTTTCCCTGAAACGATGCATCACTCTGTCTCTTTGCTGCTGGGTAAGATCGCCATGCAACGATTCTACATCATAACCTTCTTTGGATAATTTTTCTGCAATATTTTGTGCGTCAATTTTAGTCCTGGTAAAAATAATTGCATACAGTCCCGGATTAAAATCTACCAGCCTTTTTAAAGTTTCGAAGCGGGAGTGAGCGGGAGTAATAAAATATTGATGATCAATATTGACATTGGCGGTATTTTTTTTGCCAACCGTTACTTCCTGCGGATGGTCCATAAAATTTTTAGCAATGGCTCTTACTTCTGCTGGCATCGTAGCGCTGAAAAGCCAGGTGCTTTCGCGGTTTACGGTATTTTTCAAAACAAAATCGATATCGTCTCTGAAGCCCATATTCAACATTTCATCCGCTTCATCTAATACCACATATTTTACTTTTTCCAGGTCAATTGCTTTTCTTTCGATCATGTCAATCAATCTTCCGGGAGTAGCTACCACTATGTGAACGCCTTTTTTTAAGGCACGTATTTGCATCACGATAGAAGCGCCTCCATAGACCGGTTCTGCAATGATGTTTTTTGAATACTTTTTAAATTCCTGTATATCGTTACAAATCTGCAGGCACAATTCGCGTGTCGGGCACACGATCAAAGCCTGCGGATATTTATGAGATGGATCGATTAATTGTAATAAAGGCAATCCAAAAGCGGCAGTTTTTCCTGTGCCGGTTTGCGCAAGCCCGACAAAATCTGTAGTGCCGGAAAGTAAGATGGGAATTGCTTTAGATTGTATGGGAGTAGGAGTTGTAAAACCAAGATCTTCGACCGCTTTTACCAGGTGCTCATTTAGGCCTAAGCCTTCAAATTCATTCATTAATTTTTTTTATTTCGCGCAAAGGTAGGTTAATTCAACGGATGCGTGATTTTTAAGCGAGTGACTTTATGAGGAAATTATCATATTCTTCAATAGATTTGGAGGTAATTTTTATTCATGAAGGCATTTATAAAATAAAATGGTTCTTCCTTATTTTGAATGCAAATAAGCTAATAAGGTGTCACAGAATTTATAATTCTAAGTTACTAAAGTAATAAAGTTTTCTTCTATAGGTTTTCTAATACTGATTTGATTAAAATCTTATTGACATTAGTAATAATCCCTCGTGTCGAGGTAAATCACACATTATTACCTTATTTTATTTGTTCGATTACTTTTGATGAAGCGCTTAAAAATAACATTTACGGGCTGACCGGACAGGTAGGTGTTTTTTTACTGTATGTTGTGAATTCTATCGCAACCTCTGACAAAATAGGGTGAAAACAAAATCGCTCCATCTGGTATGATGAAATAGATATACGTGCGTTCATGAAATAAGAAAAGTGAAAATTAAAAATAGTTAAACTCAAAATCATTAAGATTTAATTACATACTCGCTGCAGATTTTTCCAGCAAACGAACAAATAACTCATTTTCCTATTTTCTCTCAAAAACCTTTTCTCCATTTACAAAAGTCATCTGCACTTTTGTATTTAAAACATCTTTTTCTCCTGCGTTCATCAGGTCTGTATCGAGCATTACAAAATCTGCAAATTTTCCTTTTTCCAAAGTTCCTTTTTCATGCTCTTCAAAGTTGGCTTTTGCAGCCCAAATCGTCATTCCACGGATGGCTTGTTCGCGCGTCAGCGCATTTTCCATTTCAAAACCACCGGGAGGAAAACCTTTTGCATCCTGGCGGAAAACTGCTGCATAAAAAGTTTTTACCGGAGAAATGTCTTCAACCGGGAAATCAGTGCCAAGCGGAATCCAGCCATTTTCATTCATTAATTCTTTATTTGCATAAGCATATTGTAATCTTTCTTTTCCCAAACGATCGCCGGCCCAATACATATCTGAAGTAGCATGCGTCGGTTGTACTGAAGGAATAATATTGTAATCTCCAAAATAATGAAAGTCATTTTTATTTACTACCTGCGCATGTTCGATACGCCAGCGCTGATCGTTTTTACCTTTTAAATATTTCGCATAAATCTTCAGCAAGGTTCTGTTTCCTGAATCGCCGATCGCATGGGTACACATTTGAAATCCATGCTCAGCAATGATCTTAGCGCATGAATCAAAATGCTCCTGGGAACTTAATAAAAAACCACTCCATCCTGGTTTATCAGAATATGGTTGCAATAAACAAGCGCCCCTGGAGCCTAAAGCGCCATCCGCAAATAATTTGAAAGCACGTACATTCAAACGATCGGTTTTTATTTTTCCATTTTTAAAAAGAAAATCATAATCTCTTTTGGAATCTGTAAGCATTACATACATCTTCATTTTCAACTCATTCTTTTTTTGAAGAGAATCTATCAATAAGGCCATTGAATAATCAAGTCCACAATCAGAAACCGTGGTTAATCCGGCAGCGAAACAATTTTTTTGCGCATCCAATAAAGCGTCTGTAAGCTGCGCGGTTGTTGGCTTGGGAACTTTTGAATAAACCAAACCGGTTGCGTTGTCAATTAAAATCCCGGTGAGTTTTCCATTCACAACTTCTACTTCGCCACCTTCTAATGTATCACCTGCTTTTACTCCGGCAAGTTCCAAAGCTTTATTATTTGCAATCGCCGCATGGCCATCTATTCTCGAAAGGATTACTGGCCTGTCCGGATATAATTCATTCAACTTTTCGTTGTTGGGAAAACTTTTTGTTGTCCAGTCATTTTGATCCCATCCATTTCCAATGATCCATCCTGCCTTATTTTCATTCGAAAATTTTTTCACCCGGTCAAGCACATCGTCCCAACTGGTTGTGCCGACAAGATCTGCCTGGTTTAATCCAAGCCCATAATCGAGGAAATGGGAATGAGCATCCATGAAACCGGGAAAAATAAATTTTGACTGCGCATCAATCTTTTCTTCCGGATCAAATTTATCAAGCAAATCTTTTGAATTTCCTGTGGCAACAATTTTTCCTTTGTCAACGGCGATAGCTTCTGCTTTTGAGAAATTACTATCAACCGTGTAGACAGTTGCGTTATAAACCAGGAGATCAATTTTTTGCTTTTTATTGCAGGAGAATAAAATAGAGATCGACATAATGAGCAGAAATAATTTCATGAAAAGTTTTTTGATTTAGGAATAAAAATAAAGGATTAGTTTGGTTGAACTGTATGATACCACGTAATATTTTTTTATGCTTGTATCACAAACAAAATATTTCAATGTTGAATTTGAAACAGCTTCAGCTGCATCCAAAAAGGTGTTTATTGAATAACCAGTTGTGTGGGAGATGAAATAATCATTTCGGGTTTATCTTTATAAAGTTCTATCACACCGGTAACGCAAATACTTTTATCAGCATATAAAGATTCGATCGTTCCATTGAAATTCGAAATGTCTTTAGTAAAAATAACGAGCGCAAGAGGCGATTCAGGATATCTGGCACCAAGATTTACAAAGGTTTCATTTTCCAACACTTTTACTCCATACACTTTAGAGCAAACCGTTATGGTATCGCCAATAAATTTGGAAACAGAATCAATCGAAACTTTTTGCTGGCAAAATGAGATAGAGTAAATAAAAACTGCAAAGACAATCAAAATTACTTTTTTCATTGCTACAATTTATGCTGCAAATTACTGATGTTTGGAATTGTTTGAAAAAATGCAATCATTTAAGCCTCGATAAAATAACATCTTTCTTTTTTACGTTATTAGTCTGTTACTTACTTTCTTTTTAACATTAATTTTCAGGAAGTCTATTAATTTATGAAGCAAATTTTCGGTCTTAATAACAGAATTAAAAATTGTCAATCATGAAAACAAATCTACAACAGGAAATTTTATTGATGACCGGAACTCATTTTACCTCGATGCAATGCTGGCAAAAAAATAATTCCGAAAATGATCATAGTAATTCTGAATCTGACCAGTTGCAGGATGCCTGCTGGAACGGGCTTTTAAAAGAAATGCTTCCTGAAATTTGTGAAGGGAATAAGAACTTGTACCTGTGGCAAATCCGTGAAAATAAATCTTGTCTCAATATTGAACTTGGCGAACTTCCTTTGGATTTAGAGCCATATTTTTCAATCGATCCTTACACTTTCCTTGCAGAACAATCTGAGAATTAAATTAATGGAAAAGAAAAAGGTGGCTGGTGAGAACATAAGCCTTGCAGTTATTGCTTCACTAACAGAATCGAAATCATAACTATTTGTTGCTTTGCTGCGCCATTATTTTTTTCCCCATCTTTACAAAAAACTTTTCTAATATGAAAATTGCTGTTCTCGGGGCAGGAATGGTAGGAAGTGCAATTGCACTTGATCTTTCAAAAGAATTTGACGTTACTTCTTTCGATTTAAATGAGCAAAACCTGGTGATCCTCAAAGAAAAAAACTCCTCCATTGAAACTTCTGTTCAAAATTTAAAAGAATATTCCACGTTTGAATTATTTCTCAGACCTTTCGATTTAGTCGTAACAGCCGTGCCGGGTTTTATGGGTTTTGATACATTGAAGGCAGTAATCGCCTGTGGAAAAAATGTAGTGGACATTTCTTTTTTTTCTGAAGATGCCTTGCAACTGGATACTATGGCCAAAGAAAAGAACGTAACTGCAATTGTTGATACCGGGGTCGCTCCGGGAATGAGTAATTACATCATTGGCCGTTATAATAAAGAAATGAAAATTGATAGTTTTGAAATCTATGTTGGGGGACTTCCTGTTTATCGAAAACCGCCGTTTGAATATAAAGCGCCTTTTTCTCCTATTGATGTAATTGAAGAATATACGAGGCCGGCGCGATTAAAAGAGAATGGGGAAATCATTATTAAAGCGGCATTGACAGATTTGGAATTGTTGAAATTTGAAGGACTGGGAACTTTGGAAGCATTTAATACAGATGGGCTGCGTTCCCTTTTGTATACCATGTCAGATATTCCAAACCAAAAGGAAAAAACACTTCGTTATCCGGGCCATGTTGATCTTATTATTGCTTTGCAACAAAGTGGATTTTTTAGTAAAGAAAAACTTATGGTTGATGGAAATGAAATTTCGCCATTGGATTTTACCTCCAGGATTTTAATAAATGAATGGAAGCTTGATAAAGACGAAGAAGAACTAACGGTAATGAAAGTAGTGATGCATGGAGAAGGGAAAACGGTTGAATATAATTTGCTTGATTATTATGATCCGGAAACACAAACTTCTTCAATGGCGCGGGCTACCGGTTATACATGTACAGCTTCTGTAAACCTGCTCCTAAACAAATTGTTTACGAAGAAAGGTGTATTTCCTCCCGAACTGATTGGAGACGATAAAAGTTGTTTTGATTTTGTTTTGAATTATTTGAAAGAAAGAGGAGTTGTTTGGAAAAAGAAAGACTATCTTTCAACGCGATAATTTAACCAGGTTATTTGAATGAAACTGAAGTTTTATTTTTTTATTACCATTGTTTTCTTTCATAACATTTGTTATTCACAAGACTGGAAAATTTTTCCTTATACCCCACAAGGAAGCTTAATTTCTTTTCCAAAAGATGAAGGCCGCCATGCTTCTGAACCCGTAGAATGGTGGTACACTACCGGCCATTTCACCATCGCCGGTTCAGGTAAGAGATACAGTTACATGCTTACTTATTTTTCTTTTCCTGTCGCTTCTTTTGACGGTTTTCGGATACTCAATATTACTGATGAGGAAACGGGTAAATTTTACCAGGATTCCAGGCCCGTGAATTATAGTACTTTGTCTAACCATCATTTGGAGATACAGGCGAATGTTTACCAGGGCGAAAGTGAATCATGGACTAATAAAAAAGATGTGAACAACAAACTGATTCCATATCAATATACTATTCATGCAGCGTCTCCGGATTTGCAATTGAATTTGAATTATATCAGTCTGAAACGCCCTCTGATATTGGGCGGCACGGGTTATCTCGAACAAGGCGTGTCAGATTTTACCTGGTATTATGCACAAACACACATAGACGTTTCTGGTCAATTTACACTCAATGGAGTAACCGGGGATGTAAATGGCACTGCATGGATCGATCGGCAATATGGTAATTTCAATCCCTGGACCGGAGAAAAGTATGAATGGTTTCATGCCCAGTTGTCCAATGGAATGGACATGAATTTCTGGAACATTTTTACGGCAGATAACAAGATTTCAAATAATAAAAAATATTGTCTTTTATCTGCATATGTAAATGATACCACTCAATATACCATCAGCGATTTTAAAATTGAACGGTTGGGATATAGCTGGATGCCGGATAGCGCCATGTGCTATGCTGATAAATGGAGGCTGACTTCTGAAAAAAATAACATGGATCTGACTATCACTACAAAACATCAC
>JBQCFO010000067.1:0-3981 GCA_051959055.1 Ginsengibacter sp.
AGTAATTGCGTGCTTTTCAATATTTTGCTGAAACATCAGATTTTTGTCGATTGTTAGCAGTATATCAAAATTATTCTCTTGACAGAATTTCATTAATTTGCCATTTATAATGCCGCCCCAACCTAACTCTCTTACTGTGTAAACTTCAAACTCGCTCAGATATTTTTTCAGTTTTTTTGTAACACATTCGTCAAGCAAAATTTTCATTCATCATGTTTGAAGAAGTTTCAATTAATTTTTGAGACATCTCAAGAACCTTTATTACTTGTTCTTTGCTTACACCTTCAAAATCTTCAAGAAATAAATCAATTGATTCGCCGGTTTCCAAATAATCAAACAGATTTTTTATTGGCACCCTTGTTCCGTAAAATACAGGTGTGCCACCTAATATTTCCGGATTTATATTGATAACTTTTGTTTTCATATCGAAGATTGAGTCCCAAATTTACAATTTTATGCAACACCAATCCTTCTTTTAAAATGGCCAATTTATAAGCTTTACATCTATAAATAAACTCAACGCGATTCATTTACAGCAACCGAATAAAAACCCGTAATTCGTATTTTACAACTTCCTCACCCAAATATTTCTAAAGCTAATTGGTTTGCTTTTATCACCGTGAGCCTGCAATTTAATAGGAGATGGGCCGTGGGCTTTATAGGTAGGATGCCCGATATATAAAGTCTGGCCTTTTAATTCCACGTTATTCTGTATTAAAACACCATTAAAAAAAGCGGTAAGTCTCGCAGGCGATTTCACAGAGCCATCTTCGTTAAAGCGTGGCGCGGTCCATATTACATCATACGACTGCCAAACGCCCGGAGGAAAATTCGCGTTTACCAAAGGAGGATATTGTTTATAAACTGCTCCAGCCTGTCCGTTTACATAAGTTGAATTATTAT
This sequence comes from Ginsengibacter sp., assembly GCA_051959055.1. Taxonomy (GTDB): domain Bacteria; phylum Bacteroidota; class Bacteroidia; order Chitinophagales; family Chitinophagaceae; genus Ginsengibacter. The sequence goes on from JBQCFO010000067.1 coordinate 904, forward strand.
AAGAATCTAAAATCTGCAATTCATAACCATCATCGCCTTTGCCGGTGCCTGCCAGAAACAAACCACTGTTTCCACGGGCCTGGCCGGAGCCTTCAATGTCTTTTGGTTCTTTCCATTCGATGTGCAATTGATAGTCCATAAACCTTTCTTTTGTCTGAATGTTCCCTGATTTTTTATTTACCGTAATGATGCCTTTATTTACGATCCAGTCAGCTTCCTTGGTAGTGTCATTTGTCAAAACCCATTTGCTTAAATCTTTTCCGTCAAACAGGATGATGGCATCAGAAGGTGCGTCACCACAGGTTTTGCCCGGAGTAACGACAGCCGGAACCGGGGAATAATATTCTGTGTCTTCAGGTTTCATTTTTTCCTGGGCATTTGCAAAACTGATACTGGTTGCGATTAGGGCAAAGGAAATGAATAACTTTTTTTTCATGTTTTAGATTTTTTTATTAGATCTACAAAATAGCTTTCTTTTTATTTATTGAAGCATCGTTGATTTAGAATAAATGTAAAATCATTTCTCAATACATAGAAAATTTTTTTTTTCGTCGCCACTCAAATTTTAGCTGATTGCATTTCATAAACGTTTATGATTTAAGAGGTAGTTTTGCCTGCAAAAAAAAAATTAAGGATGAGAAAAATTATTAACTGCTTCCTGTTTTCCATGGTTATTATTTCTGCAAAAGCACAAAGTAGCTGGGTGAATATTGATTCACTTTATCAGCCGCTTCCTGCGTCCCTGCATGTGTTTAAATCTTCAGATTCTCTTGATGGAAAGCCGAATATAATGTATTATGCTATTGCTGATTTGAAAGATAAAAGTTTAAATTTTACAACAGATACAACATACAAAAGAAGACTAACGCCAAGTCAATTTTATCAAAAAAACAACCAACCATTGCTGGTAGTCAATTGTTCATTTTTTTCATTTGCTACCGATCAAAATCTGAACGTAGTAATTAAAAATGGAAAATTATCCGGCTACAACGAAGAGACAATTCCTGCAAAAGGACGCGATACATTGACTTATTTTCATTCTTTTTTTGGTGCATTTGGAATTTCTAAAAAACGAAACGCTGATATAGCATGGGTTTACACTGATTCATCCAAAAAATTTGCTTATGCATCGCAATTGCCGGTAAATTTTATTCATGATTCTGTTGCAAATACTTCGTGGGATTATATAAATAAAAAAACATCCATTGTGTCCGGTCATTCCGGAATTTCTTCTCCCTCTTTTCAAAAATGGAAAATGAAAACCGCGATTGGCGGTGGGCCGGTGTTAGTCCAAAATGGAGAAATTAAAATAACGAATAATGAAGAGCGAAAGTTTGGTGGCAAAGCCGTTGATAATCTTGAACCGCGCACTGCCATTGGTTACACCAAAGATCAGAAAATGATTATTTTGGTTTGCGAAGGACGAAGCGCAGACGCTGCCGGCCTTTCATTGGTTCAGTTGGCAAAAATATTTAAAGATCTCAATTGTGTAGAAGCATTGAACCTGGACGGTGGCGGAAGCAGTTGCCTGCTCATCAATGGAAAAGAAACAAATACTCCTTCGGCAAAAGGTGTTCAAAGGCCGGTGCCGTCTGTGTTTTTAATTGAGCGGAAGTAATTTCTCCATGTCCATTGTTGAAAATTTTCTAGCACTGATTGAAAAATTCACAAATTTTTAAACATATGAAAATTTACTTGTGACCGTTATTTAATCTATTATTGAAAAAAAATGAAATCATAACTGGCACATATTTAGCAACATCACATTTTTAATTATTCATTTAAAAATTCGCATCATGAAAACAAAATTTGTTTCAATCATTATTTTACTATTTACCTCGTCATCACTTTTTTCACAAGGGTTAACTTTTGGAATAAAAGGAGGCGCTAATTTGGGAAAAATTGATGGTCAATCTTTTAAAAATGAATTCACTTTAGGCTATCATGTAGGCGCTTTTGCAACAATTGGTGGCAAAAAATGGGCGATTCAACCTGAGGTTTTATTAAGCCAGGTAAATGCGGATACTGCCACAAGTTTTAGCCAGGTTTATCAATTTAATAATGTAAGTAAAATACAATTGAAGTATTTAACCATTCCGATAATGATAAATTATAACCTTAGTAATCTTCTTGCAATACAAGCGGGGCCGCAGTTTGGAATATTATTAGATCAAAATAAAAATCTGGTTCAGAATGGAAAAGACGCATTTAAATCCGGAGACTTTTCTCTTGCCGCAGGGCTTCAATTAAATCTTTTGAAATTCAGGGTCTATGGAAGGTTTGTTGGAGGTGTTACCGATTTGAATAACATAAAGAGTGATGACACCTGGAAAGTTCAAATGATTCAATTAGGAATTGGAATTGCATTATAATGATTTATTGTTGATAGAAAGAACCGTAAAAATGAAAACAGGAATTTAGATTATTCCTTGCTTTACTGTACACTTTTTACCGTAGAATTTCTATCTCGTTCTTCTCATTCAGTCTTATAATCGAAGAAGGCGCATTTTTTGAAAAATCGTTTCGACGGTGCTGAACTATATAATCAACACCGTTTTTTATTTCGTGTGAAATTTCAGCAAAGTTTTGAGGAAATTTTTCTCCTGAAATATTTGCCGATGTGGACACCAATGGCCTTTGTAATTGTTGAATAAGTTCGCGGCAGAAATCATCTTTTGCAATTCTGATGGCGATGCTTCCATCTTCATTAACCAGGTTTGAAGGCAGATGAACGGCATCTTTAAAAATAGCAGTCGTTGGTTTTTTTGCATAAGAAAGAAACGAAAGGATTTTTTGCGAAGCTTGGGCAACATAATCTTCAATCATATTTTCATCAGCAACCAAAATGATCATGGATTTTTTTCCCGGCCTTTTTTTTAACTCAAAAATTTTCTGAATTGCGTTTTCATTTGTCGCGTCACAACCAATTCCCCAAATGGTGTCAGTAGGGTAGAGGATGATACCTCCCTCATTTAAAATTTTTAAAGAATTAATGATATCATTTTCAAAATTCGACATATTCATTCTGTAATTGTTTGTAATAATTTTTCAGTTTCGATAGTAAACGCACATTTGAAA
>JBQCFO010000068.1:0-3504 GCA_051959055.1 Ginsengibacter sp.
TATTTGATTTGCGCTTTAACTACTGTTCAAAGAAACCCTAATTAACAAGATTTACCAAATTTTACGGCCTGACATTCGCATATCATTCGCTGTGCGACACTACTCTATACCATATCATTTACACAACATTAAAAGAAAATAAAATTTGTATTCGACTTATTGTCAGCGACTCTTGCCCCACCAGTTTTTTAATTGTGAGGGTAGTTTTTTAGCACCGCATAATAATTTCAGTGAGGTTTTGGTTTGGAGACAGATTCATTTTTTTGCGTAGCCGATGACGCTTTAGCTCTATGGTTTTGATAGTGATATTCAGAAGCGGAGCAATTTCCTTTGAACTCAGATTCATTTTAAGGTATGCAGCAAACCTTAAATCATTTGCGGTCAGATTCGGGTATTGAATAATTAGTTTTTTATAAAATTGTTCATGGATCTGATTGAAATTAGATTTAAACAGCATCCATTCGTGATGTTCATCGTTCATGTTCTTCTCAATCAGTTTTATAAGTCGCTCCGATTGGTATACAGCGGCATTTTTCTCATTACTCTCCTTAATTTTAATCAAATCCTTCTTTAATTTTTGCAGAAATTCATTTTTCCTGATTAGGATCATTGCAGAATCTGCAGCCTCACGGGCTTTTGCGTTCAAGTGCATTTCAAGTTGCTCCTTTTTCCTTTTCTCCTGTTCTCTTTCTATTTGTTCCTGTTGTTGTCTCAAAGTTTCACTCATCTGTTGCATTACTTTCGTATGTTTGGCTCTCAACCTGCGAACATACCAATGCACTAAAAAGAATGCAGCAAGGCATAGTATAGCGAAATAGATTATTTTAGCCTCTATTGACCAATACCATGGGGGTGAAACTATAATATTAATGGATATTGTATTCGGGACTAAATCGGTTTGAATGGTAAAATGATAGGATCCTGGTGCCATATTTAAAAATTCCCGCTCGCTGTTAGAAGTCCAATCTGACCAATTGGGGGAGGTGTTGTTGCCCTCAAGTTTGTATCTATAATATACTTTCCTGTCAAAAACCGGAAAAGCATACCTAAGTACAAAAAAATTAAATTGACTTGTGACTTTAATTGTAGAGTCGCTTTCGAGTCTTTTTTCAATCCATTTGTCTTCATCTCTAAACAGTATCTGAGAAAAATAGGGACTGTAAGACAAATAATTTTCTTTAAATGAATTTTTCATTGAGAACAAAGCCAGGCTATTTCCGCCTAAAAAAAGATACTCGTTTTCATCCAACAACTTAATTTTTTCAAAGTCGTAATTCAAATTAAATTTGTGAATAAAAAAGCTATAGCGATTTTTTATCTCTGGGCCAGGTCCTTTAATTATGTAATCGAATCTATCACCCCGATTTTTTATTAATTTCCAGAACACATTGTTGTTGTAATGAATTATTTTCCTGCTATGCGTATTTTCTCCAAGTTCTTTTTCTATCTCTGGCGCGGGTTTAATTTTATTTTCTCCGTCTTCCCATTTTAAAATGCCATTTTCGGACGTTATAAAAACGTTTGCATTGTATTCAAATAATGAGTTTTTTGGCGTGATATTATATATTGATAAATTTTCTGGAGTTTCTAATTTTTCAACCTGCAGAGCAGAAGACAACCGGCACCGATATACTCCTTCATACGCGTGTTTAAAGTAAATATTTCCTTTATCGTCCTGAGCCAACTCCTTAATTGGGTGTATATCGTTCAGTAAATCCTTAAAATAACTCCATTCCCCTCGCACATTCTTTTTAAATAAAGTGATTCCGCGATAGTTTCCCTGTATTAAATAGTTGCTATCTGTTTTAAGGCGTTGTATCACCCACCCGCCAGCAACGGATGATACACGCTTAGCGTGTCCATCTTCTTTTATTAAAAATGTACCGGACGCGCTTCCCACTATTAACTGATCGTCAAACACCGATGTGTTCCATGTAAATTCTTTGAGATCTTGTACTAATGAAAAATATGAACCCTTTCCGTTTTTCCAATCAGAATAGTTTTGGTACAACAAGCCCTGATTTGTTGCGAAATAAATATTGTTCTTCCAGATTACTGCATCCAAAAATTTGGTGTGCGCGTTATACAATCGGAATGGAGAATTCAATACCACCAGATCCGCACCCTTGTCACCAACCAACCATACGTTGCCATCCCTATCTTCCATCCCTTCCAAAATCGTATTCGATTGTAGTCCTGTTGCGTTATCGAATTGATTTTCCAACTCGCCCATATTGTTCACTATTACAGCTCCGCCGTCATACGACCCAAACAAATACTTCCCATTTTTTAACTGGAGGCCGAATGATATCGAATGAGAAGCAAGCCACTCTCCGCCATTACCGCCTAATTTTTTAAGCGTTTTCATTCCGCTAAATACCCATGCACCTTGTTTTTCTGCGACCAACAGCATGCTGGTACCATCATAGGGTAGCATACATCTTATTCTGAGCGCCGATAGTTCGGGAGTATCAGCAACCGATATCAGCTGACCATTGCGTATTTCATACAAACCACTTCCCGGAACCGGAATGAAAATCTTATTATAAAGTTGATGAGCAAAAATGAAATGATTCGGCGGAGATAATTGTTGAACTCTTCCGTTGGGATAGAGCAGAAAAACGTTATTGAATGTTTGAAATAATACAAACTCATCTGTAGGTATTATTTTCCAGATCTCTTCTTTGCGAACTCCATTCCCGAATATCTGCGTATCAAGGCTTACATAATGTGTGATTCCTTCGCTTTTAGAAAAATCCCAATATCCGGCTTTCCCATATGCACCGGCGTACACCTTCCCATCGGGCGCCGCGGCTACCGAACGCACTATAGGGCCCCCCGGCAAAGGCTGTAAACTCCACCGTGAGCCATTGTAAAAAAGTACTCCGCTGGAATTAGCAATAGCAATGCTCCCAAATGTTGTTTGCTGTGTAACAGACCAGTTTTGCGTACTTGCATTGTACGTTTCCGAACTGAAATTGATAATATTCGGATGCCCCGGGTTTGCCTGTCCATTTTGCCCGAAAAGAATATTATATAACAAAAAAAAAGAAAATGAGAAAAAGGACTTCAATATGTAACTATATAGATTCATGAACCGCAGGAAAAACTACTTAGAACCAATGCTGCAAAATAAATATACAGTCGTTCTGTCAAAAAATATATGAAGAATTAAAAAAAACATTTACTTTATGTCGTTTGAAAATGGGTTATTTCTTTATGTCTCAACACACAGCTGTGAAAAGCAGGCCAATATATGATTTAAACAACTTGTTTCCAAAAACATATTTTCAACTTTAAACAGAGGGCTGCGAAAAATAAACTTTTTGTAACTATTTGAATTATGTGGATGCATTATGACAAGTTGCCTGAATCTGATTATTGGTACAAACAGCAATCCATTGCAACACATAATGAGAGATTTAAAACGACACCCTAAATTCGGTTAAGAAACAGGTAGCCGAAGCGGCAAAAGAAGAACTGCTTAAAAAATTATCTGGAATA
>JBQCFO010000069.1:0-4675 GCA_051959055.1 Ginsengibacter sp.
GCCCATTTATTTTTGCACTTTTAGCAAACTCATTGACCATTCGGATCAAATTTTACATCTGCAATAATTGGAAAATGATCGCTCAATAATGTTTTCAGACTTGTAAACTGCCTTATCTTAAATTGTTTATCTGTAAAAATATTATCAATGCGCAGTGTAGGCGAAATGGAACTAAAAGTTCGTGAAATACCGGATCCCCTTTCTACAAAAGCATTTTGGAGGCCCTGGCCAATGGTTTCATAAGCATAGGAAACCGGAACATCATTAAAATCGCCACACACAATTACCGGATATGGGCTATGGTTTAATTCATCTTTTATAAAATTTGCCTGTGCTGCCCTTTTCAAAACCCCAAGTTTTATTTTTGAAATAATGTTTTTTGATTCGGATATATTTCCCTGCGGAGGCACTCGGCCACTATCAAGGTAATTCAAATTTGTTTGTGAAAATTTCAACGATTGAAGATGAACATTAAAAATTCTGAAAGTATCTTTTCCTGCCAGGATATCTACAAATTGAAAGGTGGAATTATAACTGTTCGGATTATTTATCAGCGTTTGTTTTCGCAGAATTGGAAACTTTGAAAAGATAATAATTCCAAAATGGTGATAATGATCAAAATTATCTTTCACACTGTAGGAATATAAATAATCAGAAAACTTCAAGGCCTTTTCAATATCAGGAAAATAATTGATTGCTTTTTTATTTTCCCCGGCTACCATCTCCTGGAAGCATGCAATATCCGGATCGTATTCATTGATCAGGTCAACAATTTTTTGTTTATTCTCAGGATGATCTTTGTAATGAAGAATATTAAACAGCTCCACGTTCCAACTCATTACACGAATCTCTCCGCTCTTTTTTTGCATTGAAAAATCAGGAGAAAAATTTAAAGGAAAAACATTTTTTACTGCATGAAATGAAGTAAAAATAACCAGTAAAGAAATGATGCTGAAAGCAGGTTTTACCAGGAGCCAAAATAAAATAAACAGAACAAGAAGCAGTAGTAAATAAGGCAGTAACAACGTGAATAAACTCAGAAACCACCAATGCTGAGGGTTAAAATACTTCACATTGGCCCCTCCCAGGAAAAGGATCGCAATGAGAATATTTGAAAAAACAAATATTTTTTTTGTAAACCTGCGCACAAAGGGTTTTTCCATTTACAGGAATCCTTTTAATGGTGAATAACAGTTTGAAAAAGCAAAATCAAAAATCAGTTTCGCCTGCTTTTTTTAAAATCGTTTTTTCTTCTTCGGATAAATGGGTAAACCCTTTTTGATTGATCTTATCTAAAATCTCATCAATGCGTTGTTGAGTTACGACAGGCCGTTTTATAAAAGGCTTGGTACCACTTGTATTATAGAAAACTTTTTCTTTTATTTTTTCCCGATGTGGCAACGGTTTATCAGGATTAAAAAGATTCAGAAACCAGTTGTATAATTTATGCATCCACAAACTCCAGTCGTGGCCTCTTCTTAAACTTATGATAAATAAAAAGCCGATAAGTCCGCCGCCCAAATGAGCAAATTGTTCTGCCATCCCATGGCTTCCGGCTACATCTATTACGATGTAAAGAAGCGTCAAAATCCATAAAGGAATGCCTCCGTTCAACATTTTGAATAATCGATAATCCGGAGACAAAGTAGTAGTTGCGAGGGCTATCGCCATCACACCTGCATTGCCCCCCAGCATAAAAGAATAATCTACCTGATCTTTTAAAGAAGGTACCAGGTAACTGGTGGCTAAAAACACAACAGCACCTGCTATTCCACCATAAATGTATAAGGGAATTATTTTTGAATTGCCGGAAAGATCCTGAAAAATAGAACCAAAAACCCAAAGCCATATCAGTGTAATAACGGTATAAATCACACCTATATGAACAAACATATAAGTGAGGATCGTCCATGGCAAAACAGCCAGTGAGGAGAGTTTTGCAGGAAGAATAAACCATCTTAAAATCTCATAATGAAAAGCGGTTGTAGTGGATTGTGTCAGGTAATAAAGAATCTGAATAATGCCAAAAGATATAAAGATCAATGCATTCATACCAACAAGAAGCATCAGGGCATTATTATCATCTCCGAGGGTAATTTTTTTAAAACCGCCATCCATATATCTGTCTGATTCACCCATTTTCCAATTTCTTTTTTGCAGTGTAAAATTACCAAATTGCTATCATTTAAAAGTGGAAATTTTAAATTTAGTAATTACTTTTCCCGCTTTTTTTCCAGATGATGCAAATGATTAGTCCCATTACCAAACCACCAAGATGCGCAAAATGAGCTACATCCCCACCACCGGAAAATTCGCCAAAAATATCAATAGCGGCATATATGATGGCCAAATATTTCGCTTTGATAGGAAAAGGAATCGGGAGAATATAGAATTGAATATTTGGAAAAGTGTATGCGAATGCGGCAAGTAATCCCATAATAGCGCCGGATGCGCCAATGGCGGCGCCCTGGCTCACAAGAAACATCTGAGTGAAACCGGCAGCGATACCACATACAAAATAAAATATCAGAAACCTTTTGCCTCCCCATAGTCTTTCAAGTGATGAACCAAAAAGCCAGAGTGCATACATATTGAAGATGATATGAAAATAATTGTTAGGCGAATGAGCAAACATGTGAGTCACCAATTGGTACGGCTTAAAAAGTCCTGAATCATATGAATAAAGCGCCAGTACACTTGTAAGATCTCTAAATACCAACTGAGCTACAAAAACAATTACATTGATAATAATCAGATTCAAAACAACCGGGGTGGAAGATTGCGAGGGCCGGTAACTATTATATGCCATTCAATAAAATTTTAGGCTGCAATTTCGGAAATTGTTGGCGGAAATGAACTTTTATGGTGTGAATGGTGGTGAATGGTGAAAGTTGAATGGTGAATAGAGAGTTTGAAATGATTAATTTTCTTTCAACAAACAAACAAATAGTACAATTTCTAGTTTTACTTTTCTACAAAATCTTTCAGGCTTTTTCCAATGATATGATTCCATCCCTTTGTAAAACTTTCTTTTGAAAAATCACGCCCTTCGGGGAAAGTTTCCACACCTTCATGAGTTAGTTTTATCCTTGTTCTTTCTCCTTCCGGAAATAATTCAAAAGTAACCAATGAGTTGCCTTGATAGCCGGCATACCGCCATGAATATTGCAATTTTTCCTCGGGAATGATCTCCGTTATTTTACACAAATGCACATAAGTTTGCTGTTCACTTCCACCTTCAAACTGAAATTCAAACCCAACCTGTGGTTTAAAGGATGAAATATCAAAATACCATTTGCGCATTTGATCATTATCTGTCATTGCTTCCCATACCTTTTTGACAGGAGCATTTAATGTGCGTTCGATAACTATGGAATCGGTTTGCATATGTTTAGAATTAAAATTAAGAATTAAGACCGGGTGTGATTTATCATTCAGTTTTACATTTTATGCTACTTTTAAATTTTCCCTTTTTTAAAGATGGTTTTTATTTACCTTTTTTCAAAATTACTTTAAAACTGGAACAACAATCTTAGACAAATGATTTTTATCGTGGTAAATCTGAATGGTTGATTTTTGGAAATCATTTTCATTGGCATCAGGAATTCTCATAAATTTTTGAGGATTCATATCTACCAAGGGAAACCAACTGCTTTGAACCTGCACCATTATCTTGTGTCCTTTTTTAAAATTATGACACACATCATTGAGGTGAATTTGGATTTCACTGATTTTTCCCGGCACAAAAGGTTCAGGATGAACATAATCATTTCTAAATTTCCCACGCATCACTTCTGCACGAACAAGACGTTGAAAATCGCCATTATCAGGAGCTTTCGATGGATTGCTTTCATTGATTTCCTGAGAAGGAACCACGTCAATGAGCTTTACAATAAAGTCTGCATCAGTGGTGGAAATGCTTGCAAAAAAATCAGCAAGAACCGGCCCGGCTACGGTAACATTTTCAGCCAGAACGGGCGATTCATAAACCAAAACATCATTTCGTGAGGCAGCAAATCTTTGGTCTTCTACCATGTATTCATTGTTTCTTCTTCCCTGTACCTTTGCAGTATAAGGAACCGGATTAGCAGGATCACTTACATATTCATCAAAGCTTTTTGCTGAATTATTTTTTTCAACTGATAGTTTTTTATTTGAATCCAAATAGTAATTCACTTCACTAATATTTTCAGGAGGCCATTGTTTAAAATGTCGCCATTGATTGGTCCCCGTTTCAAAAACGGTTGCTTTAGCAGTATTCCAGTTTCCTTTATCTTTTAAAAAATAATTGAAAAATTTTGTTTGCAAACTATCCTGAAAGTATTGGCTGGTATTGCTTCCAAAATCATAAGACCCAAATTTATTCCAACCGTTTCTTGCCCAGGCTCCATGAGTCCAGGGGCCCATTACCAGAAAGTTATGATTGACAGGGCTTTGTTTTTCTATTGCCTGGTAAGTATGCAAAGCTCCAAAAAGATCTTCAGCATCAAACCACCCACCAACCACGAGTGTGGGGATTTTTATGTTTTTTAAATATTGCCGGATGTTTCTTTTTTGCCAGTAAACATCATACGTATCATGTGCCAGATATTCATTCCAGATATAACTTTTATGATTAAAATACGCTGGTGATTGTGTATTTTTTATTGGCCCGAGTTGTAGAAAAAAATTATAT
>JBQCFO010000070.1:0-4597 GCA_051959055.1 Ginsengibacter sp.
GTGTTACTGGAGCAGGATTTAAAAAAAGATACAGCAGCCCTGCATTATAGCATTCGAAGGTTGAATAGAGATTTCAGCAGTGAAGACAGTATCATATCGTTGTTTGCGGAAAATAAATTGTTCGAAAGAAATGACAGTATCCTCAGTTTGCTCTTCATTACTTCGGGGCTGAGTGTAGATATTGCCTTCAACGACCGGGCGGCTACCCAACTAAAGAACTCAGATGCGATGAGATTGATAAGGCATAGGGATGTTGCCGAAAATATTCTTCAGTACTGGAATAATCAGATCCGCATAAACCAGATACACGACCGGTTTGAGAATCAGCGTTTGCAACATCACCAGATAGCTTATAGAACTTTTAACTGGTACCGGGAGTATTATATAAACGCGGGAGGAAGAAGCAACGCCGTGTTGCATTCCCGGCCCAAAGCTATCGTCAATCAAGGAAATCTGACTGAATTTGTAAACATTGTCTCCGACCTTTATAATACCGGCAAAAATCAATATATGCCTTACCTGGAGGAACAGTTGCAATTGGCAAACAAACTTATTGGTCTCATTAAAGAAGAGTATGACTTGTCTGTTGAAACAAATGAAGATTAATTGAAAGGTAAAGCAGGAAAGTTTATTATTTAAAACATCAATGAAGAAAATGATATCATCAAATCAGGAATAACAATGGAAGCACACCATCACCCTCAGGTAGAAAAAATAAAAATCAAAGAACACTTTTTTGAATTCTGAATGATATTCTTTGCCGTAACACTTGGTTTTATTGCCGAAAATATTCGTGGACACCTGTCGAACAAACGCATTGAACCGGAGTATATCAGATCTTTTTTAGAAGATTTAAAACAAGACACTGCAAATTTCAACCAGGTATTTTCTCCTGCAGAAAATAATCTGAATGCGGTAGATTCTTTATTAAAGAATATACATTTAAAAGATGAACAGAAACAATAAACAAATAACAAAACAGACTATTGAACTAAAGCCTGAAGATTGAAAACTTAAAACTCAAAATAAAAAATGGAAGTACATCATCATCCGCATTTGCCACATGCAGAAAAAAGGAAGTTCAAAGAATATTTTTTGGAATTCTTAATGATTTTTCTTGCAGTTACGCTTGGATTTTTTGCGGAAAGTTTAAGAGAACATATTAACGATAATGAAAAAAGAGAACAATATGTTCAATCGCTTGTCGAAGACCTCGAATCTGATACGGCAAGAATGGGTGATATCATTCAATTTGATGAAGCCAAAATAACCGGGTTAAACAGCATATATCAATGTTATGATACGGTTACCAATAATCTGAAAGCAACATCATGTATGGGCGAATTGATCAAATTCTCAAAAATAAACAGGCCTTTCCTGTCAAATGATCGTACCGTAACACAGCTTGCCAACGCCGGCGGTTTCAGGTTGTTGGCTAAAGAGGATGCAGATAGCATTCTTGCCTATGAAAGATTGTACAAAGAAGTTCATGATTTTGAAGCTACCATTTACCAGGAAGCACAGGATAATGTACGAAATACATTGAATGAATTGGCAAACTTTAAGGTAGTCTCACCCCTTGAGAATGTGTCATCCCTTAATGGCACTGATATAGGGAGCAGCACTTTGAATGGACCGTTACTGTTTACAAATGACCGGGTATTATTAAATAAATGGTTTAACCAGTTACAATTGTATTTAAGGGTTACAAAGGCACAAAGCATAGAGTTAAATAATTTACGGGGGAAAGCAACGATCCTGATAAACTTCTACAAACTCAAGCATCATCTTAAATAAAAAATATGGAAGTACATCATCATCCACAGATAGAAAAGAAAGGATTCAAAGAATATTTTTTGGAATTCTTAATGATATTCCTCGCGGTAACGCTGGGATTTTTTGCAGAGAACATTCGGGAGAAAATAACCAACAAAGCAATAGAAAAAGAATACATGGAAAGCCTGGTGTCCGACCTGAAGGCAGATACTTCGGCAATTTCCGGGGCAATTGATGAATGGTCTTCAATAAATAAGGATGTGGTCGTTATTCAACAATCGCTGAAAGCTCGCCCTGTGGAAGTAAAAGACTTTTATAAATCGTTGTCAGAAGATTTCTGGCATTTCGACCTGTTTAAATATGATAATAAAACGGTGGAAGAATTGAAAAGTTCGGGAAATTTCCGTTTGATCAGAGACAAGAAAATCGAAAACCAGATTATGTTATTCGATCTTGATATGAAGTACATATTGACACAGGAAAAGGATGTTAAAGACCTGATGAATGTGTCGAAACTTGCTGAAGAGAAAATTGCTGATTATGACCAAATCCGGTTTGGAAATTTTAATAACGATTCATCCTACAGCCTCCTGAATGATGATCCGAAGCTGATTGGAGAATATTATAACAAACTTCTCGCCTTTAACAAGCTGGGAGTCTACCACGAATATTTATTCAGAAAAATACAAGTGAAAGCAAAAAATCTTTTAGCAACTATTCAGAAAGAATATAATTAAAAGATGAATGCCTCTCTTGCGCAGGTTTTCAAACCTGTGCATGAGCGTTACTTAATTTTCAATTATAAAAGTGTCTAAAAATTAAAGGTTCTATCCAAATAATAGCATAAGTGACCAGCAGTCACAGGCCCGGAGGCCTGCGCCAGCATCGGGCAGCTCTTTTTTTATTTGAACGTTACATTCTACGGATAGCTGGGGAATTTTGACTTCAGAAATCTTCATTGGTAAATTAAAATTTGTATAGCTTCTTCAAATAATGAATAAGAATAAAATGCCTGAAAAAGTATTTATCCTTTACCAAATCTTCTTCCGACAAGGAGTTTAAAAATTTGCTGATTACTGTTGGCAGTTAAGCCAAAGAGAAAACCTGTTTCCAATTCCCACCGCGAACTTGATAACAAGTTAAACATTGGCCCTATGATATGCTCCTGGTTATGAATGTTTGCAATTTTAGCAAAAGTGCCAAGAGAAGAATAATATTCAATTCCTAATCCAAACTTATCCTGAATATTATAATACGCTTTGAACTGAGGTTCTATTTCTGCATGCCTGCCGGGCCCTGTAAACACAAAGCCAATGTTAGGATTAAACCCTATATAGACTTTGCCTACCGTCTTATCAATAATAGGGCGCAGTTCTCCATCCATTACATAACTGTTTTCCCCATCGGGTTTTATGTAACCGATTTCCATTGACAAACTTGCACCCCACTTCCAGCCCCACGATGCAGGAACTGTATATCTCGGACGGATGTGATTGCCAAGAAACACATATTTTCCATTTGGAGAAAATCCCGTAAAAGTATAAAAACCCAATTCAAAATTGCCACCCAATCCTCTGGTGATTTCCAGCGTTTCATTTATCCAGCGTGCCTGATTTTTACCTGCTAAATACTTTGAGCCATTGAAAGTATAGTTTTGGTGCAGTTCTACAAACGTTACTGCTTTAGGAGTTATGGGTGATGAGTAAACTTGTAGTTCATTATCCGCCTGTGCAGATAGTAAAGATGGGCTCAAAGTAATTATAGACAGGGCTGCAAGATTTAAAAATTTTCGCATAAAGTTTTCATTTGATGAATGTTACATTACTTAAATCTATTCTTTAATCCCCTGTTGGTGTTTCAATCGTCGGCTCACCCCGCAGTTGGTGTTGAGCGCCGGCTAGTTTTTGACTTTGTAAATAGTTATTGATTCTCCAAATACTTTTTGTGAACTGCTCTTAATTCCTCCGCTCACCAGGCTTCACTAACGGCTAAAGTGAATCTCTTCGATTCTAAATACTTCCAGAAAAAATCGAGGAGATTCTGCTATCATTGCTTAGCTAATTCTAATTCAAAGATAGGGTTTCGTTCAATTCATGTTGTTGGTGAAGCCACCGCACTTTTCCCTCGCTCACGTGTCCCGCCTTTTTGCGGGAACACCAACAACGGGCTCTTTCATTTTTTGCGAAGACCAGCAAAGGAATAAAAAGCCTCACCCCAACCCCTCTCCGAAGGAGAGGGACACGCTCTGGACCTCAACACCAGCAAAGGACTCTTTCATTATCGGAATACCAACAAAGGAATAAATGTCAGCCTGAGCTTGTCGAAGGCGGGTTTTGAAGGGAAGTTAGAAAATTGACGGTTCGCCTATCCTTATTGGAAGATCGACAGAGGATAAAAAACAAGGAATAAAAAATGCGGCAAGCCCTCGGACAATATTTTCCATTAATACTTGGACTGCATAATTATGTAATACTTTATCCCTGCCACCTGCGCAGTTTGTATCTACTTTATGCCTGAAATGGATGTTCTCTTTTTTTTGCTATACCTTTTACTTTACTGCAATCATTTCTGCGCTGCATCCAACGCAATGATATAAACCTGCTTTTTCCCTGACCACATCATTTATATGCTGGACGAGGCCAGTTGCATGTTGTTTAGCTAATGTAATTGTTGCACCTATAAGTTAATGCCTTAAAATTGCGTTTTTAGTTTACTATCAATTTAATCTCTGTCGGTGTTCCAACTGTTTATTCACCGCAGTTGGTGTTGAGCATGGGCTTTGAAGCGATGCCTACACCAACGGCTAAAGTGAATCTCTTCC
>JBQCFO010000071.1:0-2340 GCA_051959055.1 Ginsengibacter sp.
AACAATGGCGATGGCACATTCACAGATGTGACGAAGGAAGCCGGCCTGCTTTCATTTCATCCTACGCAAACTGCTACCTGGGCAGATTTTAATAATGATGGCTGGCTGGATGTTTTTATAGGAAATGAAACGTCACCCGGCGGAGAGTCTCATCCTTGTGAATAATATATCAACAATAAGAACGGAACTTTTACAGAAGTTGCCGCAAAAGCCGGCTGCGCTATTACAAAATTTGTAAAAGGCGTTACATCTGGTGATTATAACAACGATGGATTGACAGATATTTTTATTTCCACATTAAATGGAGATAAAATTTTATTGAAAAATGAAACGGTAAAGAACGGACCAGTAAAATTTAAAGACGTTAGTAAAGAAGCAGGATTAACCAACAATAAGTACCGTACTTTTCCTACCTGGTTTTGGGACTATGATAATGATGGCTGGCTGGACATCCTGGTGTGTGGTTATGAATTTACTGAATCTCTTGCTTATTATGCTGCAGCCGAAGCAACTCATGCGGCTGTAAATAATGCCGGGAAAGTCTTTTTATTCCGGAATAAGCATGATGGAACTTTCGAAGAAGTGACCGAAAAAGTTGGATTAAATAAAATTGCTTTTGCAATGGGATCGAATTTTGGCGACATTGATAATGACGGGTACCTGGATTTTTATCTTGGTACCGGTAACCCGTCCTTTAAATCGGCAGTTCCAAATAAGCTTTTTAAAAACATCAATGGGAAAAGCTTTTTGGATGTTACCACTTCTGCCCGTGTAGGTAATATACAAAAAGGCCATTCAGTATCTTTTGTTGACCTTAATAATGATGGAAATGAAGATATCTACATCAAGATGGGCGGCGCTTATAAAGGAGATGCTTACGAGAATTCTTTATATTTAAATCCCGGGCAAAATAATAATCATTGGGTAAATGTTACGCTACAGGGAACCACTTCGAACAAAGTGGCAATTGGTGCCAAAATAAAAGTAACTTTTAAAGAAAATAAAATGGAAAGATCGGTTTACAGGGATGTCAATTCCGGTGGAAGTTTTGGTGCTAATCCTTTGCGGCAACATATTGGCATTGGGCAAGCCACAACCATTGAGAAAATTGAAATAAAATGGCCTGTTACAGGTAAAGTACAGGTATTCGAAAATCCTCCAATCGATACAAATATTAAGATAACCGAAGGAGAAAATAAACTACAAACCTATAAACTTGAACCCTTTGATTTTACTAATAAAAAGAATGGATTAACCAGCGGTTCTTCATCGCATCATTAAAATAAATTTTATCAAACATTGAATTTAATAAATGAACGGATTTACCTTACAGCAAAGCAAGAAATAGAGGGGATTTGTATTTTCCGGATTCTTGATAAATGAGTGAATCCGGAATCAAATTCACAAACATTATTATGCCGGATAAGTGATTTTATTTCAAAATACAAATCTGCCTTTTTTGTTCGTTTGTTGCGAGAAATAATTTTCTCTTTTACAACCAAGGCAGGTTTATTTCAAAGAAATCTTTTAGCGCACGCCTCGCAGAATAATAACCACAAATACCATGGACGCCTCCGCCTGGTGGTGTTGATGAAGAACATATATAAATCCCTTTTGCAGAAGTGCGATATGGAGAAAGCCTTAATACCGGCCTTGTAAAGATCTGGCCAATGGTAGCGGCGCCTCCATTGATATCTCCCCCAATATAATTTGAATTGTAATGCCGCATATCAATGGTGTTCATCACATGTCTTGCAAGAATGCAATCTTTGAAACCGGGAGCAAAACGTTCAACCTGTTTTTCTATCTTATCCGTAATATCTCTTGTTGAGCCGTTGGGAAAATGGCAATAAGCCCTTGCAGTTTGTTTGCCTTCAGGTGCGCGCGAATCATCAACCACCCCGGGTTGAACCAATAAAACAAACGGTTTATCAGAAACCCTTTTTTTTGAGACAACATATTCGCTCTGATAAATCTCATCAAAGCTTCCGCCAAGATGAACCGTTGTTGCCTTTCTGCATTTTTCATTTGTAAAAGGAACCGGCTGAGACAATGCCCAATCTATTTTAAAAACTCCTTCGCCATACTGATAATTGCTCAATTGCCATTTATACAGATCAGAAAACTGCTCGCCAGCTATTGAAAGAAGTTGCGCAGGGGTTACATTGAGCAATACAACCTGTGACGATGGTAACTGATGCAAGGAAGTAATTCTATGGCCTGTTTGAATTTCACCCCCTTTATCTTTAAAGTAAGCCGCAAGGGCTTTAGTTATTTGTTGAGCGCCGCCCTTGGGAACGGGCCATGACTTAATATGGGCAACGGTATTTAAAACAAGGC
>JBQCFO010000072.1:0-6519 GCA_051959055.1 Ginsengibacter sp.
GGGCTCGGTAGTTCCCAAAATGAAAATATTGGCACATACATTTTCCGTCTTGCTGAAGTTTACCTGGATTATGCAGACGCTATCATGGGCAATAATAAATCTACCTCTGATGCAGAAGCGTTGAAATATTGTAATGCGGTAAGAATTCGTGCAGGCATTACTCCGAGAACTTCAATCACTTATGCTGATCTGATGTTGGAAAGAAAGGTAGAGTTTGCTTTTGAAGGAAAAGCTTGGTATGATTGGAAGACTTGGTATTATTTCGATCCCACTGCCGCCATGCAATATTTCAATACTCAAAACAGAGGTGTTTTTAATTTGACCTACAATGGAGGAAATTCGTTTGTTACTTATCTCAATGATGCAAACAATCCTGCGACTGTAGGGCCGCGCTTTTATACCATCACACCGGCCACTGCCGATCTCCCATACCCGGAAGTGGAATTGCTGGTAGCGCATAACTTAAGCTTGTCGCCTGTCCCTTTTGACTTTAGTAAATTAAATTATTAAGAACGATCTTAAATGAAATTTTATGAGAAAATTATTAGTTTTTTCAATTCTTGCAGTAAGCATTTTATTTTCCTGTAAGAAAAATGACGGAGGTTCCGGTAAACCCATGATAACGCAAGTAAGAGTCGTAGATTCTACTAAACGGGACAGTACGTTTACAAAGGCTATACCAGGCACATTAATCGTAATTCAGGGAAGCAATTTCGGTGGGTTACAGCAAGTGATATTTAACGATACATCAGCTTATTTTAACCCTGCCTATGCTACTGACAACAATATCATTGTTACCATTCCTGCAACAGCCCAAACAACTGCCACTAACCCTAATGTGCCAAGTGTTATTAAGGTAGTTACCAGTCACGGAACGGCTACCTATTCTTTTCAATTATATCTGCCCCCACCCGTAATAAATTCTATTACTTTTGATAACACCGGAACAGTTGTATATATTAACGGCTCTAATTTCGAAGGATTAAAAAAAATAACCTTTCCTGTCGCAGGAAAGGATACGGCTCTTTCCTACACTGTAAATAAAACCTTTACTCAAATAGCAGCAGAAATTCCACCAGGAAATCCATTCAATGATTCTCTTCGTGTTTATTGCACCTTTGGAACAGGCGCTTTCTCTTATCCTCCTCCTATGACGATTACATCTGTTTCTAATGAAAATGGCACAGCAGGTAATACCATAACCGTAAACGGTACTAACTTTGTAGGTATTGACCAGGTCATCTTTCCCGGAAATATTCCTGGAACCAACCTCCAAATTAACAATGTCACTCAATTGACAGTTGACGTGCCTGCTGGCATAACCACCTCTGATTCACTTAGATTATCAGGCGTATTAGGTCATGCAGCCTCTCCCCAACTTTTTGCGTCCTATATTACCCATCCTTCTCCTGGCTATCTGAGTACTTTTGACGATCAATATGCAACAGATAATACCGGATTTATTGGTTGGACAGGCGGCTATGCAAATGCCGCCCTCACATCTACTAATTATCCGGGGGGCACAGGCGGTTCGGCTATTTTGTTACAATCAAGTCCCATGTCTGCAAACGCAGGGCCTACTTCCCAGGGAAACCCCGGACTTCTCCAACTGAATGACGTTCCATGGGTTTCTGACAAAAGCCTTTCAATCAGCAATTATTCTTTAAAATTTGAATTGTATGTGAAAACAACATGGAGCGCCGGATCGTTATGGATTTCAGTGGGAGATTGGTACGGATGGAGTTCTTTTACTGCAAGGTTTGCTCCGTGGGAAACTGCCCCCGGTAACAAGTACCAACCATCCGGATGGGTAACAGTGACTATACCGCTTACGCAATTTATTTCCGGTAATCAATTTTGGCAAACAAGCTGGAATTCATCAGGAACGCCTGCAAACAAATTTTCAGACTATCCTACAACAGGTGTTGCTTTCATGATTGCAAATGACCAGGCATCTGCTGTGCCTGCTAATAGCATCAACCTGGCAATCGACAACGTCCGTATTGTGAAAGGAAAATAAGGACAATTTTTGCCACTAAAACAATTAGGGCGATAAAGTAGTGAAATTCGTAATGGTGCACTATAGAGTGATAGTGCACCCTTTTGGGATATGTATGCGAACAGAAAAGACATTTTGCTAATAATCCATGACCTGAGTTAGAAAATAATGACAACAGGTAAGAAATAGTACGAAATTTCCTTGCGTCAAACAACACCAATTTGGTGCTTTAAAATTTGAATGTTCTGATACAATGCTTTTCATTTTATGAAGAATCTTACTTTGTATATCATTATTTTATTCGCGATTTCATCATGCACTTCACCGCCTAAACACGCTGGTTTATACTTTAGCTTTCTTTCATCCTCAGAAACCGGTATTGATTTCAAAAATACAATAGCAGAGAACGATTCAACCAACATGTTTGTAAATGAATATACATACATGGGAGGCGGAGTTGGAGTAGGAGACTTTAATAATGATGGTTTGCAGGATATTTTTTTTGCAGGCAACCAGGGTAGTTCGAAACTTTATATCAACAAAGGTAATTTCCATTTTGAAGATATTACCTTAAAGGCCGGCGTTTCCACTGATTCATGGTGTACAGGTGTAAGTATTGTGGACATTAACAATGACGGATGGCCGGATATTTATGTTTGTGTTTCCGGAAAAGTGACAGGGTCAAAAAGAAAAAATCTGTTATTCATCAATCAGCATAACTTAACTTTTAAAGAAGAAGCCGCGGAGTATGGATTGGCAGACACTTCTTATTCCACCCAAGCCGTGTTTCTCGACTATGATAAAGATGGAAAGCTGGATATGTACTTGCTGAATCATACACTGAATAATAACCGGCCAAATGATATCAGGGAAAACAAAGTTGACAGCAATTCTATAGCCGGTGATAAATTATACTACAATGAAGGTAATGCACCGGGCATGAATCATCCGGTCTTTAAAGATGTATCCAAACAGGCAGGAATAATAGAAGACGGAAATGGACTAGGAGTAGTTGTTAGCGACTTTAATGGTGATGGGTACCCTGATATTTATGTCTCTAATGATTATATCAGGAATGATGTCTTATGGTTAAATAATAAAAACGGAACTTTTAGCAATTGCATTTCAACCGCTATTAAACACCAAAGTTACTCAAGTATGGGGACTGATGCAGCAGATGTCAATAATGATGACCTTTCTGATATCATAACTCTTGACATGCAACCGGAAACGAATGAGCGTAAAAAGGAGATGTATTCCTTCCTGACTAATCAGCGGCGCCAGATTGAAATGGATAAAGGATATCAACCAGAGTATATTCATAACATGCTCCAAATAAACAATGGCACAAGAGAGATAAATAACCGAAAGGAGCCGTTTTTTAGCGAAATAGCAGAGATGGCAGGCATAGCAGAAACAGATTGGAGCTGGAGCGTTTTGATTGCTGACCTTGACAATGACGGCTGGAAAGACATCCATATTACCAATGGATTGGGAAGGGATCCTACTAATATAGATTTCCTGCAGCACAGGCACAATACTGTTGTACAAAGTGGCATTCCTGAAAATGATCCGCGTCAGCAAAAAATCTTAATTGATGATCTTGCTAAACTGGGTAGTTTGTCGCTGCGTAATTATTTATACATTAATAAAGGAGGACTTTCTTTTGTGGATGTTTCCCAGGCAGCAGGAATAGGTCAAACATCGATTTCCAACGGTGCCATATACGCCGACCTTGATAATGATGGCGATCTCGACATTATAACGAATAATATCAATGAGAAGGCATTCGTCATGAGAAATGATCTTAACGATGGAGGTGACTCCGCAAAAAGGAATAATTATCTCACTATAAAATTAAATGGCGATACACTTAATAAAGATGGAATCGGAACAGTAGCATATGCTTTCTGCAAAGGATTGCAGCAAATGGTCGAACAATATCCTGTTAGGGGATATTTGTCAAGTGTAGATAGCCGGCTTCATTTTGGATTCGGAAAAAACATTCCTGATTCGTTAAAGATCGTTTGGCCGGATGGCAAAATGCAGGTAATACCACATCCTGCGGTGAATAAAATTCTCCAGGTAAATTATAAAGATGCTGATGCAGCATATAAAAAAGCTGAAGCGGTAACTGATTCTTTTTTCAACGATGTAACAGAAAAAATAAATGCAGATTTTCAGCATAAAGAAACTTTCTTTTTTGATTATTCATTTCAGCCATTGATACCACAAAAGTTTTCTCAGGAAGGACCATTTATAAGTACGGGAGATATCAACGGAGATGGCCTTGAAGACTTTTTTATCGGCGGCGCCTTTAAACAACCAGGTAAAGTTTTTTTGCAAAAGAAAGATGGCACTTTTGATAGTAAAGATTTGGTGACCGGCACTAAAAATGAAGAAGACATGCAAAGTGTCTTTTTCGATGCTAATGGGGATGGATTTCCAGACCTTCTTGTCGCTGGAGGAAGCAGTGAATTTGACGTCAATTCCTCTTTTTACCGGCCCCGCTTATATCTGAATGATGGCAAAGGGAATTTTCGTTTGGACGATACGGCTTTTTCAACACTCATCAGAACGCCGGCTAAAAGCATTGCAGTAGCTGACATGGACGGAGATGGAGATTCAGATATTTTTATTGGCGGCAGGGTTTCGCTGGGTACCTATCCTGTACCGCCCAGAAGTTACATACTTCGAAATGATCACGGAAAATTTGTTGATGTAACCTCTTCCGTTTGCCCGGCGCTTGAAGATATCGGGCTGATAAATTCAGCCCTTTGGGTTGATATAGATAATGACAAAAAGCCAGACCTTATTATTGCCGGAGATTGGATGCCTATCCGAATTTTTAAAAACAACGGCAAAACTTTAACGGAAATAACAAATGAAACCGGCTTGAATCAGTTCCCGGGACTTTGGAGAAGTTTGGCCATTGCCGACGTTGACGGTGACGGCAAATTGGATATCGTAGCAGGAAACATTGGGTTGAACAATCCCTTTCATATAAATGCACAGCAACCTGCTGAACTGATCGCAAAAGATTTTGATGGAAATGGAGCGATAGAAAATGTACTGTGTTATTATATAAAAGATAACAATGGCCACTATCAGTTATCGTCAGGAATATCAAGAGATGAATGGGCCATACAAATGCCTTCTATCAGGAAGAAATACGAACAAAACAGCTTGTATGCTAAAGCGACGATGGATGAGATCTTTACTGAAGAAATGATGAATAACGCTCTGGTACTTAAATGTAGTGAAGCAAGAAGCGGATATTTTAAGAATATGGGTAATAACAAATTTATCTTTCACCCTTTTCCCTTAGTGGCGCAGGAAGCACCGGTAAATGCTATTGTTTGCACAGATGTAAATGGGGATGGTTCACCGGATTTGATCCTTGCGGGTAATGAATACCAGGCTTCGGTAATGACCGGCCGTTATGATGCATCTTATGGTTTGCTATTAACCAATAATGGTAAAGGTGCGTTTACTCCTGTTGCTCCGGTAACAAGCGGTATGATACTGGATGGAGATGTGAAAGACCTTAAGTTAATTACAGTTGGCAAAAAAAAGGTTTTATTGGCTGCCATCAATGATTCTAAAATGAGGGCTTTTGTAATAAAGAAAAAGTAAAATAAAATGAGGGTTTCGATAAAAGTAAACTTTTAAAATTTGGCAAGATTTAATTGGATAAAAAATTTGATTTCATTGCTCTTTGTATTTTCATTTAATACCGGAGTTGCCAAACGTGTTGTTTATATAAATTTACGACATCCGATAGACTCTGTTTACAAATTCACTTCAAACATTTTGCCTTCTGATAAAAAAGCCAGCAAACAAACAAAAAACCTTTATTTCAATTTAAAAAAACTCCAAAATGAAGGCATCATGTTTGGCCACCAGGACGATCTTGCTTATGGCGTAGGATGGAAATATGTTCCGGGAAAAAGTGATGTAAAAGAAGTAACCGGTGATTATCCTGCCATCTATGGATTTGAATTAGGAAGGATAGAATTGGATCATTCTGTAAATATCGACAGCGTTCCCTTTGATTCGATTCGCAATTATATTCGAACTGTTTATCAACGCGGCGGCGTCATCACTTTAAGCTGGCATCTGAACAATCCTCTCACCGGCAAAACCGCCTGGGACCCTGCGCCGGAAACAGTTGCTTCCATTTTGCCCGGAGGCGAAAAGAATGATTTATATAAAACCTGGTTAAATAAAGTTGCCGATTTTATTTTGAGCCTGAAAGGGAAAAATGGCGAGCCTATTCCGGTGATTCTTCGTCTTTTTCATGAGCTGAATGGCAATTGGTTCTGGTGGGGAGGCGATCATTGTACTCCCGACGAATTCAAACGACTTTGGCACTTTACGGTTTCTTATCTGAGAGATACCAAAAACGTTCACCAGTGTTTGTATGCCTTCAACACGGATCGTTTCCATTCTAAAGAAGATTATTTATTGAAATATCCGGGCGATAAATGGGTTGATGTCGTTGGCTTTGATATTTACCA
>JBQCFO010000073.1:0-4218 GCA_051959055.1 Ginsengibacter sp.
GCTCCAATATCTGAACGGAATGCGCAGAATTTCTATAAAACCCAGTCCGATTTTGGCATTGCTGTCAACGGTGCTTATGACGGCCTGCAGCTTAATGGTACTTATGGAAGAGCTTATCTTTTATTGTCTGAAATGAGATCAGATAACACCTCTAACGGAGGAGGCGCTTCCGGCCTGGCAGCTACTCTGCAGGAAATTGATGACTTTAAAGAAATCGCGACAGCCTCTGAATTACAGTCAGCGTGGAGCGATAGTTATAACGCTATTGCCCGCTGTAATACAATTCTGGATAAAATAGATGGAGCAGATTTTAATGAATCAATAAAGGACCAGTACAAAGGGCAGGCATTATTTATCAGGTCGCTTGTTTACTATAACCTTGCTATTATTTTTGGAAATATTCCGCTCCAGCTCCATGCTGCAGCTTCTACCGCTGAAATTAATCTTGAGCAGGTGACGCCTGCGGATGTGTATCAGCAGATAATTGCCGATCTGAAACTGGCCAGTGATAAGCTGCCAGCTAAATTCACCGGAGAAAATACGGGGCGGGCCACCAGAAATGCAGCAAATGCGTTGTTGGGCAAAGTGTATTTGACTATTGGGGATAAAGCGAACGCCAAAACAGTGTTACAGCAGGTGATCGACTCACACCAGTATGAACTTGTAAATGATTACGCAAGGCTGTGGGGACCTGCCAATGAAAACAATATTGAATCCATCTTCGAAGTACAATATAAAGGAGGAGGTCAGCGGGAAGGCAGCGGATATGTGGAGTATTTTGCTTCGCCGCTGTCAAAATCAGGAGGAGTAGGTGGCGGAAATACTCCTTTGAGTGTTACAAATGATATGCTCAATGCTTATGAGGCAAATGATGATCGTTTCCGTAAATCAATATACACAAATTATAAGGATACGACCTACGTGACAAAGTATGTCAGCAATCAGATATCAGCTTTTGATTCAGAAAATAATTGGGTAGTCTTACGATATGCAGATGTTTTATTGATGATGGCCGAAGCCTTGGGCGAAAGTGATGCCGCTTATGCTTTGATAAACCAAGTAAGGGAAAGAGCTCATCTGCCATCCATCGACAGCAATGATCCGGGATCCTTTGAAGAAAAATTATTGCATGAAAGACATGTTGAGTTTGCTTTCGAGAACCAGAGATGGCCGGATCTTCTCCGTTTCGGGGTTGCCCAGAAGGTTATGGCGAAACATTTAGGAATTTCCGAATCCATGGTGCATTTGTTGGCGCCTATTCCCCAAAGGGAAATTGATGTTTCTCTTGGCAAACTTAAACAAAACCCCGGAAGGTAGAACTTTAAAAAGCTACCTTCCGGAAGGAAAATCTTAAACAATGTCAACAAATAAAATACAGAATATATGATTTATTACATTTTTAGCAAACAAAAGCTTTCCTGTATCTTAATAGCTGCAGCATTTCTGATTCTATGTCTAAAATCACAGGCTGCAGAGCGATTACCTTTATACGTAAAGCAAAATATTCCCGGAGCTCCGCAATTATTAGGTGTTCCTTTCGCGGCGGGAAAGTTATATTCGCCGGATCATGTACGGCTACTGAATAAACATGGCGTAGAAATTCCCTCTCAGATTACGCTCGTTAATACATGGGAGCCGGTTAATAACAGCATTAAGTGGATATGGGTATTCTTTTTTAGCGAAAAAGACGATGTTTATACGCTTGAATATGGAAACGATGTCAAACGTAAGCCCTATACCGGGCAGAGAGTTCTCGTAGAAAACCGTACAAGGCCCTCCGGTGCTACCGACGTGACTACCGGTCCATTAAAATTCACCATAGACAGGCGGGGAGGCGGCTTTCTTGATAAAGTATATCTTGTTCAGGGTACCGCAAGCTATTCTGAAAAGGATGTGATTGCAACTTCTGATAAGGAAAGGGGAACGTTTCTCGACATATTGGATAAGGCAGGCCTTGATCCTTCAAAGGCTACGGTAACCGCCACTATTATGGAATTGGGTTCCGGGCCGTTACATGCCATTCTTCGTGTAGAGGGTTTTTATAAATATAACAGAAGCGATAATAATTCATCTCCTTTTGTAATGCGCATTCATGCTTATGCCGGCAAATCATACATCCGCGTATTGCATACAATAACCTACACCGGCGATCCCGATAATCATACGAAAGTCGAAGGGGAATATCCGGCCCTTGCCACACAGAATAAGAAGCTAATTGATCAGGAAAAATTGAAAAATGACCCCGGATGGACACAACCCAACGACCGGATTGCTGCGGCAGGATTTAGTATTAATTACAATCTTACAGGCAAAAGAGTGGTAAAAACCGGTTATTTCGATGGAAATTGGTCCAATCCAGGTAAGGAAATTCTGTTTAAAGAGCCAGTTTCTGAGAATGACGACATTTCACTTTTACAGACCGGTCTTAATCCGAGTCGTATTCCGCCATTAGAGACTTCATCCAACGTTGAATTGATGAGTGGCGGTTTTACAGGCTCCTTCGCTGTAGGAAAGGAGAAAAAACTCCGGAAAGAACGTATGGCAGGCTGGGTTACGGTAAATGATGATAAATGGGGGATAGGTGTTGGTATAAGAAATTTTTTTGAAGAATATCCTAAAGAAATAGCACTTCAGGGACGTAACTCAACACTGTTTAGCTATATCTGGTCGCCGAATGTTGAGCCACTTAGTTTTCAGAAAGCGGATGGAGACTATGATTCTGGATTAATAGGAAACTTTGCGCAAGGATTATCGAAGACTACTGAAATAGTTTACCAGTTCTTTAAAAGCAGCGCTTCAGAAAAGGAATTGCAGGATAACTTCAAATATTTTATGGACCCACCGGTTTCGCACGTAGAACCCGCAGTTTATGCAAACAGTAAAGTTTTTGGAAATCTAAGTGCACGGGATAGCAGGTTTGAAGAATACGAAAGGGCGCTCGATTATAAATTTGATTGGATGTCTTTTAACCAGAAATGGGAACCCTGGTATGGAATGCTGGATTATGGCGATTTTAAAGCCTATTATATTAATAAAAAAGACTGGATTTCCTGGAATAGTAATGAGCCGGCGATAGATTACATGTGGTGGTTAGAATTTGTCAGGACTGGCAACAGGGATCGCTATTTAACAGCCTGGAGCAGCAGCCTGCACACGATGGATGTCGACAATATTAATTGGCCGACATTTCCTCAGTATGTTGGTGATTCAAATGACGCAGTAGATTTTTTTGATCACAAGGATAAAGAAAAAACCGTCGGCACGCCATATCTTGGGATGGGAAGAAGGCATGCAAACCAACATTTCACGTCTTTGCTTAGCGCGCACGTTTGGGTTCCCGGCTGGCTTGCATCTTATTATATTGCAGGAAACCACCGCGGCCTTGATTTAGCTGAGCAAACCGGAGATTATTATATTCGTCGCGTATTTGGCGATCATGGATTAAGGGGCAGGAGGCTTTATCTTTCCATTTGGAATCTTGCCGAAATATACGATGCAAGTAAAAAAACAATCTACTGGGATGAGCTGAACGACCGCGTTAAAATAGTGCTCGAATTGCAGAAAAACAGCGAGCAGGCAGGTAGCCTTGTAATTGACCGTTACGGCTACGCTCATGTGTATATTGCCCAGGGACTACACAAATATTACCAAATGACGAGCGACAAGAAAGTAAGGGATGCGCTTGTTACCCATGCCCGGTGGCATAGAGAGATGCCTGCAATGAACCATAAAATAGAAACTGTTTTTGCCTCTATCCAATCCTTGCTGTTGGGATATGAATTTACTTCCGACAAAAGCTTTTTGGATGAAGCGATAAAGCGAGCTGAATTTTTGAAAACCGATAAATTGCCCAAAGCACCAAAAGACTTCAAAACTCAAAAAGAATTTTATGAAGCTCTTGAGGGAGTAGCAAAAATGCCCTTAGATGACCTGGATCTGGGAAATAAAGGACCGGGAGGGGAAGCGATTTGGAAAATTTCAAATGGTTTCAGGGTGTTCGGTTGGACTACGGCTTATAACATTCCTTACCTGGTTTATTGGCTTCAAAAGGAAAATATAAAAAAATAGGTTATTAAAAAGTGTTCGGGTGCAGTAGGCATAAGAACTACAATAAAAATAATGGATTCACTGATATACTCAGATATACTCAAATGCAAAACGGCCTCATTAATTCAATAAACGTAAAAAAAATGTTATGAAAAAAAATGTCTTGTTTAT
>JBQCFO010000074.1:0-10694 GCA_051959055.1 Ginsengibacter sp.
AAAAGTCAACCAAGAGTGGTGAATCCTGCAAATACTGCTCATCCCGCAGATAAAGCAATCAGCACAGACGCAAAAGGAAGAACCATTTATCAGGGCCCGCGTGGCGGCAAATACTATCTTGACAAAAACGGGAATAAAGAATATGTAAAATAGGACTGTACAAATTATTTATAAAGCGATTAACTTGCCGCCTGTGACAAAGTACAGGCGGCTTTATTATTATTATGAGCATTTCATTTTTTTTAAATAAGCGTTAATGCCAAGTTAAACAAACGGCGTAAATTCAGAAATCGTTTAACCTGCTTCATTTTTGTAGTCTATATCAGTAAATAAAATACCATGAAATATTTATACAACTTTTCATTACTTCTGATGCTCATAGGAATTTCATCGTGTGGAAGTTCCCGGTATTACCAGGGTAATTCCGATCAATATGACCAGGGTTATTCGCAACAACAGCCGATAACCTATCAACAATTTTATAACGACCTGAGCCCTTATGGCAACTGGATGAATTATGGCGATTACGGCTACGTTTGGATACCGGATCAACCCGGGTTCAGGCCTTATTATACCAACGGTCAATGGGTTTATACAAACTATGGCTGGACCTGGGCATCAGGCTATAACTGGGGCTGGGCACCTTTTCATTATGGCAGATGGATGTACAATATGCCTTACGGATGGATGTGGGTGCCGGGCTATGAATGGGCGCCTGCATGGGTTGCATGGCGGGGTGGAGGCGATTATTATGGCTGGGCTCCATTAGGTCCGGGAATGAATGCAAACATTTCAATGGGCTCCATACCTTATAATAACTGGGCATTTGTACCTCAGCGTTACATCACCAGTTCAAGGCTCAATAATTATTATGTAGACCAATCCAGAAACGTAACGATTATAAACAATACCACCATTATCAATAATAACACTACTGTTGTGAATCAAAACAATGGGAGGCCTCGTCCGGTATATAATCCAGGGCCTCCCGTAAGAGAGGTGCAGCAAACTACCGGCAGCACGATCAGGCAATATAATGTGGTGGATGCAGGCAAACCCGGCAGTACACAAATTAATAATAATTCGTTGCGTGTTTACAGGCCATCTGTAAATCAGGCGCCGGCCAATTCGTCTAACATTCGCCCTCAAAGGGTGGTAACACCTGATCAGATGAGACAAAATAATACTCCAAGTCCAAATGATGCAAATAAACAGCCATCTGCTCCTGTAAGGCAATTTCCAAAGGAACAAACACCTCAGCCCAACCGGAATGAACCGCCTGTATATAATCAACCAAGAGTAACGCCAAACAAGGACAACACTCCGGCAAAGATATCCCCGAATAATGAACAGCAGCAAAATCCTGCTCCCATTAATCCTGTGAATAGAAATCCTCAGCCTGAAAATACGCCTGCACAGAATACAGCGCCGACAAGGATTTTCCGGGAGAATCAAACACCGCAGATAAACAGGAATTCTGCGCCTCAGAATACTCCCCAAGAACCCGCAAGGAAGGATCAGCAGTTAAACCAGCAGAATAATAATGTAAATCCTGCACCCGTAAGAAGGTTTAGCAATTCTTCTTCATCTTCTGAATCTTCAAATAATTTGCAAAGAAATGAAAGCCGGGTTCAAAACAGCATGCCTGTTGTAAGAAATAAAAGTGACATAAATGTGGTAAGGCCTGGGCAAAATGTAAGAGAATCGGCACCGGAAAGAAGGGAACAATAGCACTTAAATAAAAAAAGTACCACTGCAATTGATGGTACTTTTTTTTTATGAAAGCAAAGTAGAAATCTGCTTTATTTATTGCTTTACTGCAAAGGAAACAGCAATTTTTCTATTTCAAAAGTTGATTTGAATAAACACTTTTTTCTTATTTTGTGCCATAAAAAAATAAATAGTTATGTGTGGAATCGTTGGTTATATCGGCCCGAGAGAAGCTTATCCCATTATTATTACGGGACTCAAAAGACAGGAATACCGGGGCTATGACAGCACCGGCATTGCTCTTATCAATCAAAATGGTTTGGAGGTTTTTAAGAAGAAAGGCAAAGTGGCCGAGCTGGAACAATCCCTGATTGGTAAACCGGTAAACGCACATATCGGAATTGGTCATACGCGCTGGGCAACACATGGCGAACCAAGCGATGTGAACGCACATCCACACAAAAGCAATAATGGAAAACTGGCCATGATTCATAATGGAATTATTGAAAATTATGCACAACTAAAAGCAGAATTGATTAGAAAAGGTTACATGTTTAAAAGTGAAACCGACACAGAAGTTCTCCTGAATTTTATTGAAGATATTCAAAAAAATACCGGATGCGCACTGGAAGAAGCAGTACGTATCGCATTAAAAAGAGTTTCCGGCGCTTATGTTATTTTATTGCTCGACGAAAATAATCCTGACACAATTATCGCGGCCCGAAAAGGAAGCCCGCTTGTAATTGGAATAGGAAAAGATGAACATTTTCTAGGTTCGGATGCCACGCCCATGCTGGAATACACAAAAGAAGTCGTGTATGTAAACGATTATGAAATCGCAATTATAAAAGCAGACGAACTAATACTCAAAAACCTGGGCAACGAAAGGCAAATGCCTTATATCAGTAAGCTGGATATTGAATTAGCAGCGATAGAAAAAGGTGGTTTTGATCATTTCATGTTAAAAGAAATTTATGAGCAACCTGCCACCATTTATGATTGCCTTCGTGGAAGATTAGATGCGGAAAAAGGAACGATCACTATGAAGGGAATCGAGGATCATATCGATGCACTCATTCATGCTCCCCGCTATATTATCATTGCCTGTGGTACCAGTTGGCATGCGGCTTTGGAAGCGGAATATATCATTGAAGAACTTTGCCGCATTCCTGTTGAGGTTGAATATGCATCTGAGTTTCGTTATAGAAATCCAATTGTAAATAAAGGAGATGTGATTATTGCAATTTCTCAAAGCGGCGACACTGCAGATACACTGGTTGCCATAGAAAAAGCCAAACAGCAAGGTGCTTTTATTTTTGGAATTGTAAATGTTGTCGGCTCTTCCATTTCGCGTGTTTCTGATGCCGGCGCCTACACTCATGCCGGCCCTGAAATAGGGGTCGCATCTACAAAAGCATTTACCGCACAACTGGCGGTATTGATGATGATCGCTTTAAAAATTGCGAAAGAGAAAGGAACGATTGAAAATTCGAGATATACAGAACTTTTGGTAGAACTGGAAAATGTTCCTGAAAAAGTAGATGCTATTTTGAAGACTGGCGATTTAATAAAACCGATTGCAGAAAAATATAAAGATGCGATCAATGCACTTTATTTAGGCCGTGGCTATAATTTCCCCATTGCTTTGGAAGGTGCATTAAAACTGAAAGAAATTTCCTACATCCACGCCGAAGGCTATCCTGCTGCAGAAATGAAACACGGGCCAATTGCGCTGGTTGATAAAAATCTTCCGGTCATTTTCGTAGCTACCAAAGATGAGTACCATGCAAAAATTGTAAGCAACATTCAGGAAATAAAAGCCCGCAAAGGCAAAGTGATTGCCATCATTACCGAAGGCGATGACATTATTCCTTCCATGGCAGATGATGTATTTTTTGTTCCTCCGGCAAATGAAGTGGTAGCACCACTTTTGAGTGTTATTCCTTTGCAGTTACTTTCATATTATATTGGCATTGCCAAAGGATGCGATGTGGATAAACCGCGAAACTTAGCGAAGTCGGTAACGGTTGAATGATGATTTTTATCATTATGCTTTTTAATGACAAGTACCATCCCCACCCCTTTACTTCGGGTCTCCACATACTGCTTTTTGTTTGATAATTATACAACCACAGCAGAGAAAATAAGAATTTCGCTTATTTATTCCTTTACTGCAAATAAATTTCCTGCCTGTGATATTTGGTAAATTATTTGCCGAAAAAATGAAGTAATTTAAATGGATTTCATGTTACCCAAAAAATATTTCATATGTATAAAGATGCAACAACAGAAGAGATAAACAAATCGCTGGAAGCAGCGTGGAAAGCTTTTCGTGAATATAGAAAAATGCCTTTAATAGCAAGAGCAGATTTCATGCGCGCCATTGGAGCTGAATTGGAAAATAATGCCGATGACCTGATTCAAATAGCCATGCGTGAAACAAACCTGCAGGAAGCAAGATTGAAAAGTGAATTGACCCGAACTGTCTTTCAATTGAATCAATATGGTGAAGCAAGTGAAAAAGGAAAATGGCTGGAAGCAACGATAGATACTGGTAATCATGATAAAAAATCACCAGGATACGATATCCGAAAAATGTTGGTTCCGCTCGGTCCGGTCGTTGTTTTCGGAGCTAGCAATTTCCCTTTTGCTTATTCCACTGCTGGCGGGGATACGGCTTGTGCTTTTGCTGCCGGTTGCCCTGTCATTGTAAAAGCACATCCTGCCCACGCCGAAACTTCAGAAATGGTTGCAAATGCTATTTTAAAAGCTGTGCATAAATGTAAAATGCCAGAAGGAATTTTTGCGCACATTCACGGTGCTTCTGTTGAGGTTGGTAAATCTTTAGTAATGCACAAACATACAAGTGCAGTGGGTTTTACAGGCTCTTATGCCGGAGGAAAACAGCTTTTTGACTGGGGCAATCAAAGAAAAATTCCCATTCCTGTTTTTGCAGAAATGGGAAGCATAAACCCTGTATTTTTATTGCCGGAAAAATTAAAAAAATCTTATGAGGATATTGCAAAAATGTACACTACATCCATCACACAAAGTGTGGGACAGTTCTGTACCAATCCCGGTTTGATTATTGGAATCGAAAGTGAGGAATTACAAAAATTTGTTGCTTTACTGGGAAATGAAATTGAAAAAATTGCCCCGGCAAAAATGCTTCATCCTGGAATTGCAAAAGCTTTTGAAGAAAAAAGAAATAATGCATTGAAACAAAAAAATGTAGTAACTCTTTCTCTTTCCCGAATTGCTACAAATGAAATGGAAGGTACGCCCACCATTGCCACTACAAAAGGAGAAACTTTCCTTGAAAATCCGGTTTTGCACCAGGAAGTCTTCGGGCCTTTTTCACTGGTAGTTTCCTGTAAGGACATGAATGAAATGATTGAAGTAGCGCGAAACCTGGAAGGGCAGTTAACTTCCACTTTAATGGCATCTGATAATGATATTATTTCAAATGTGGAATTGATAGAATCCGTGAAAGATATTTGCGGAAGATTTATTCTCAACGGAGTGCCGACCGGTGTTCAAGTGTGCGTGGGCATGCAGCATGGCGGCCCTTTTCCTGCCACTACTGATTCGCGTTTTACTTCAGTAGGAGCCGATGGAATCAAACGTTTTGCAAGACCGGTTGCTTTTCAAAACTGGGAAAATAAATTTCTTCCTGATGCTTTAAAAAATGAAAACCCACTGAATATTTGGCGCGTGGTGAATAATGAAATTACGAGAAGTAGAATTGAGAATTAAGAATGGAGAATTAGGAATTAAAAATTAGGAATTGAGAATTAAGGGAATAAGGAATTAATATTCAATATTCAACATTCAATTCTCAAGTAAGAGCGTTCATGAACCTTCAACGGCTTGAACCTTGAACCTTCGACCTTTAACCCGCCAGATTTTTCTTATGTATTTTACTCCTGATAAAAAGGCTGTTGATGCTTTTATTTTCATAAGCGTTGCGTATGGCAATGGCAAAAAGATCCGCTACAGTAACCACTTTTATTTTATCAATTCTTTTTTGTAAAGGAATGGTATTGCACACAACGAGTTCTTCCAATACGCTGTTTTCAATATTTTCATAGGCATTATTGCTGAGGACCGGATGTGTGCAAAAAGCACGAACACTATTCGCACCTTTTTCCAATAACAATGCTGCGCTTTTGCAAAGAGTGCCTCCGGTATCGCAGATGTCGTCTATCAATACAATATTTCTATCTGTAACATCACCTATCACTGCCATACTCGCAATTTCGTTAGCTCTTTTGCGGTGTTTATCACAGATCACCATATCTACCTCAAAATAACTGGCAATTTCCCTGATACGGTTTGCGCTTCCCACATCTGGTGCAGCAAAGGTCAGATTTTCAAGATTCAGATCTTCAATATAGGGAATGTAAATAGCAGATGCGTCTAAATGATCTACAGGAATGTCAAAATATCCCTGGATCTGCGGAGCGTGTAAATCCATGGTAATTACCCTGTCAGCCCCCGCTGCTACAATCATATTGGCAACAAGTTTTGATCCTATCGCTACTCTGGGCTTATCTTTTCTATCTTGCCGTGCATAGCCGTAGTAGGGAATTACAGCAATTACTTTATAAGCAGAAGCACGTTTGGCGGCATCTATCATCAGTAATAATTCCATCAGATTATCTGTAGGTGCAAAAGTGCTTTGAATTAAAAAAACAAACTGCCCACGAATACTTTCGAGGTATTCGACACCAATCTCTCCATCGCTGAATTTTTGAATATTTATTTTTCCCAAAGGCTCACCAAATCTGAGCGCTATTTGTTTTGCAAGATATTGTGAACCGGTTCCGGAGAAAATCTTTACGTTAGGATGCATATAAAATAATTGTGAGGCAAATAATAGTTTGGCGAAATTATAATTAATATTTTTGGAAATAAACTCTTAGTCATGGAAAGTCCTAACAATTCATCCACGTCTATTAAAAACTGGGCTATTGACGACCGTCCACGTGAGAAACTTTTAACAAAAGGAAAGGAAAGCCTCAGCGATTCCGAACTTATTGCAATTCTTATTAATGCGGGAAGTGGGAAAGACAGCGCTATTGATGTGGCCAAAAACGTACTAAATCTTGGAAAAAATAACCTGGATGAATTGGGAAAAATTTCGATCAAAGAAATGATGACCGTAAATGGAATTGGTGAAGCAAGAGCGGTAACTTTGGTGGCTGCCCTGGAATTGGGAAGAAGAAGGCATGGAAGTGCAAATCTCATTAAAACCCGTTTAACCTCCAGCGGTCAACTGGCTTCTTATTTAAAAGCGTCGTTAAAGGATTATCCTTATGAGGTATTTGCAATAGTCTTTTTAAACAAATCCAATAAAGTAAAACATTTTGAAGTAATCAGTAAAGGCGGCATAAGCCATACGATTGTAGATCCAAGAATCATTTTTTTAAAAGCACTTGAAGTACACGCAACTTCAATGGTTCTTTGTCACAATCATCCTTCAGGGAGCCTGCGTCCAAGCAGGGCCGATGAAGAAATTACTGCCAGATTAAAAAGCGCCGGAAAACTCCTGGATATAGAAGTAGTGGATCATCTGATTGTAAGTGATGAAGGATATTATAGCTTTGCAGATGAAGGGCTGATGTAGAAATATTTTGCAGTAAGCAAACAAATATTACGCTTTTCTCATGACTCCTTCTCTTTGGAGAAGGAGTGCGATGAAGGCCTCTTATCCTTTAAACCTTAACGGAACATCTACCCGAAAACTGAAATTTCTGCCCATATTATAAATTCCGTTGTGGCCGGTAAAATTGTTAGGATATGGTTCAAAATACTTTAACCGGTTCAAACCGGATTGATAGGCAACATTCAATAAATTATTTCCAAAGAACGAAATATTAAACATTGGTTTTCCATTTTTATTTAGAATATCGGTGCCGAATCCGGCATTCAATAATTGATAACCGGGAGTTGGAGTTTCCGTATCATTTTCAAGATATACCCTGTTTTGCGCAGCATATACTTCAAATTGAACTTTTACAAAAGCATTTGCAAAACCATTTCCAATCTTTTTGATGTTAGCTCTCAACTCTGATATAGTATGCAGCGGTGGAATAAATGGTAAATATTTGGCGCTGTCCGAAACTTTACCTTCGCCGGGTACGCCTTTATTTACTGCATATACCATAGAAAGCGAGTTTTCAAAATGAAGCCAATCCCATGGATGCGGATGAATATCTATGCTTAATTCTCCCCCATACAAATTGGCTCTGGCTGCTACAAATTTAAAAGTCTGGTTTCCGGGAACAATTACAGAATCCTGGCCCTGGCTGTTGATCAGCTTTTGATTGTAAATATAATTTTGAATTGTATTATTAAAAACATCTGCGTTGATTGTAACATGAGTTGAATTGAATTCAACTCCCAAATCTTCCTGCAAGCTGAATTCAGGTTTAAAATTCATGTTACCAATCTGGTACATATTGGTCCCCGGATGTACACCGTTTGAGGATATCTCAGATATGTTTGGCGCTCTGTAGCCCCTGCCAATATTGGCTTTCATGCTAAACTGATTGTTTATTTTGTAAGAAAATCCGAGGCTGCCACTTGCTCCGGAAAAAGTATGTTTGTAGGCAGAGAAAGGATGCTCAGCCCCTACGGTATCATTCCCTGTTACAATTTGGTCAAAGCCAGTTTCAGGATTGGTATCAGTATATAATCCCTGGTTTGTGAAATTCCTTACATCATAACGAACACCGCCTGCAATTTCCAAATTGCCCATTGTTTTCTTTGCATAGATAAATGGGCCCAAATCAAATTGATGATAAGATGGAATAATAAATTCGGTTCCACTCGTTACATCATTATTTTGATACATTCCATTTATTCCGGTTGTTACACTCAGGCCTTTAGATTCATGAAAATAATATTTTGCATCATAAGTGTAGGAATTCAACTTTAAAAATAAACCCGGAATCTGCACTTCAGGATGGCTGTATTCCTGTCGAATGTCTCTTTGAAAACCGAGGCCAAGTGTCAATCTGCCGCTGCCAATAAAAAAACTATTTGAATTGTAAACGGTATAATGCTGCACATACTGATGCAAATCAGAAATCTTATATGTGTTTAATTCCTGGTCGCTTACTATTGGCCTGAAAGTATCGGCTTCAGTAATTTGTTTGGTAAATTTTCTCGTGGCAGAATCCCTGCTTCCATCAGGAATTTCCTGGAGGTCATTATACATTGAAACACTTAGCCGGCTAAAGCCCCAGTTTTTATTTACACTGACATTTGCGGATGCATCGGTTTCAGCAAAGCCTGTATTATAAACCCTGCCATCATATTTGTTTTTATAATTCGTAGCCATTTTATGGCTGAAAGTACCCCCCCAGGTTATATCATTCGTATGACCGGCAACGCTCGCAGAATTTTCTATCAACCTGTTATTCGTTTGGTATTCAGTAAGAATATTTCCAATTATTTTTCCTTGTGCAGGAGGATTTGCAGGGAGCAGGTTTATCACGCCCGCTAAAGCATCAGAGCCATAAATCAGGCTGGCAGGACCTTTCACTACTTCTACTTTATTTACAGTATTTTCATCCACTTCCACTCCGTGCTCATCACCCCACTGCTGGCCTTCCTGCCTGATACCGTCATATAAAGTAAGAATCCTGTTAAATCCCAAACCGCGAATGAAAGGTTTAGAAACATTGGGGCCGGTGGTTACTTCACTTATTCCCGGCACTTTTGCAATCGCATCAATGATATTGGTGTTCAGGTTTTGTTGAAGAAATTGTTTATTGATTGAAACGATGGGAATCGGATTTCTTTTGATAGAAGTAGCCTTGGAGGAACCGGTAATCACAATCTCACTTTCTTCAGTTACCGCAATTTGCATGGATTCATTATCAATTTTATTTTGATCAAAGTAGATATTTTTCAGAATGGTTTTATAACTGATGAATTTTATTTCCACTGCATACGTTCCTGAAGGAATGTTATTTATTTGATAATTTCCTGTTGCGTCGGAAACATCCCCCTTTCTCAGATCTGAAATATAGATGGAAGCGCCTGCCAGCGGAGCATGTGAAGTATCGGTTATCTTTCCCGACAGAGAAAAACGCGTTGTGTTTTTTTGTGCCTTTGCTGAAAAAGATAACAATGCACCGGTACTTATTGTAAGAATAAAAAGAAAGATTTTCATTTGGAATTTTTAATGTAAACCCATTAATAAAATGAATTCACAGTTTAATAATAAAAGAAAATGGCTTTTATTATTTTATTAAATAGATGTAATAACAGGAAGAGTTTTATGCAAAGGAGGGGGGACCTCTCAATCCAAAAGAAAATGATTCAGAAAAAATAATTTTACAAATTCCTGATTGCCTGTAGGCCGGAAATTCACGCAATAGGGGAGTGAATGTAATGGGAGATTGAATCATATAAGGCGCAATGACCACATTACTTTCACAGTGACAATTGATTCCCGCAACGTTCAGTTGGGGTGTATTGGAATCGGTTAAAGTTTTACTTACAAAATCGGTATGATTTGCAAAGAATTTGTGTAAATATTTTGTGGGCGTATTGCTTAATGCAAAAATTGCCAGCAATAAAATGGTGAAAGACTTTCTTATGTAAATGCTACGATTCATCCACGATTAATAAAGCTGCAAAGATAAAACTTTGTTTTTAATATGTGTGTTATTATCCGTTAAATACATTGAAAAACATACAAATTCATGTTATTGCCTGAACAAATGGTATGTATTGTTTTGTTCTACAGTGCCTTAAAAAATCCCGCTTTTTAACAACTCTTAATATCTAAAAATCCTGGTTTTTATAATAACTAGTATTACTTTCCAACTTTCTTTTTAGAACTTCCAATAAAGAAAGTTTTGCCAGTACCTGCTTATTAAAGAATTATTAAGAATTAAAATCAAAAACTCATTATTTATTGCTTTACTGTAGACGATCGATTGAAATAGATTAAATAAAAATTATAC
>JBQCFO010000075.1:0-4702 GCA_051959055.1 Ginsengibacter sp.
ATTTTACAAAAGGTATTATTAAAATCCTTTCAAAACAAATAATGTAAATTTTCACAGACTTTCTTTTTAAAATAAAAATTGAAACGAAAGAGAAGTAA
This sequence comes from Ginsengibacter sp., assembly GCA_051959055.1. Lineage (GTDB taxonomy): Bacteria > Bacteroidota > Bacteroidia > Chitinophagales > Chitinophagaceae > Ginsengibacter. The sequence continues at coordinate 99 of JBQCFO010000075.1, forward strand.
GTTGCTTTCCGGCCGAAGAATTTAATCCCAGCACGTTTGTTCAATGCAGTAACAGCATTAAAATAAGACATACCGAAAACACAAAGGGACGCCTGGAAGAAGCTCACAAAGCAATGGGCATATCAAACGAATTGTCTGACAACAGAAAACAATTTTCAAACATTGGAAAGGTTTCGATAACAAGCTCAGAATTTAAAAAATTAATCCAACAAGCAATGCCTCCTGTAAAAGAAGTGCTACATAATTTGCAGTTAGAAAATTATGAGAATTATCTACCTGCTTTAAAATATCTGTAATGAAAATCTAACGAAATCGTGTTTCATTAAAATTTGATCAACCTCACACAATCCAACATCGCCTGGTTTATTTCTCCATTCATATTTTCGTTCCAGCTTTCAAAACTGATTTGAATATGATGCAAACCTTTTGACAGCGCTACTTTCATCGAATTGCTCCAGCCCCAGTTGCTCCATTCATCTTTACCTCTTTGCGGAAAAACCAGTGTGCCGGCATCCTTATTATCAATTACTATTGTTCTGAATGCACATTTATTTTCTGTATTGATTGGGCCGTTTCCATTAGCATATCTGACATCCAAAATATAATTTCCATCTTCATTCACGGATATGGAAAAATTAATTTTCCTGTTTTGTGTTTTACTGATTTCTACAAAACCTTTTCCGGTATATCCCTGGTATGGCTTATTAGATTTTGAAACGAAATCTTCAATTTGAATTATTTCCTGTCCGACTGACGTCGTCAGGCGGGGTTGGTTTGCTGATGGATAAACCGGCAAAGGCTCACTGGCAAACGATTGTGTTTTATCATTGGCAACCGCAATGATTTGATAATCGCCATATTTATTGGTATCAATTTTTAAAGAAGTATCTGAGGTTTCTTTTAATATTTTCCCGTTCTGCAAAATTATATAAGCCATATTTTTACTGGTATCATTCCACAAAAGTGTTCCATCGTTATAATTTACACCAGGCGTTTGCGGGCTAAAAATATTTTCAACACGGTTGATTTTTTTTAAAGGAATATCCTGACTTGATAGCTCAATTTTTATGTTATGATTACCCTGCAATGTAGATGAAACCTGGTATTCGGAAGATTCTTTCCCATCTATGGAAAATGATTTTATTGAATTTCCATAGCCTTCCATTTCAATATTTAAAACTGCACTGCGGTATTTAAAATTATCCAGTATTCTTTTTCCATTAAAAACTTTTGGAACAAAAGGTGCAAAAGAAAGATTATCGGCATTGAACTGCATTCCGAACAAAACTTTATAAACGAGACTGATACTGCCAGACAAGCTCCAGAGCATGTTACTTGAATTGATTTGTGTACCTGCGTAATCTCCATTTGCTGCTACAAAGTTCTCTTTGTTGGTAAGAAACAAAGCAGCAGGGCGATACACTGAACTGATTGCTCTAACAACAGATTCTTCATTTCCTGTTTTCGCAGAAGCCAGCGCCCAATAAGATTCTACAAATGGCCATACTGCATTATTGTGATAAGGAGGAATACCGGGAATCTGCGGATAAATACAGGTAATGCCATAAGGTGTAACGGGTGTATTTGAAATAATTTTTTGCTGTTTTTCTTTATCCGCAACATCAAAGAAAATGGACAATGCTTCACCAAGCGCTTCTGATTTTGGAGAAAGAATTTTAAAATTTCTTCCATACAAATACTGACCAAAATATCCTTTATCTGCCTGCCACAAGTATTTGTTTACTCCATTTTTTATTTTCGCAGCTACTTCATGATATTTTTTCACATCATCCTGAAAGCCAAGCACAGAAGCCATTTCAGCCAAAACAGTGCTTGCTTTAAAATGCACTGCATTTGTCCCCAGGCATTCCGATTCGTAAATATCTGCCGGCTGCATCCATGTTGGATAGGTTTGCTCACGCCAGTCTAAAAATGAAGATTCGCCTTTCATCATGCCCGTTTCCGGATCATGAATATTATGAAGATCGTCATTGATAGAATTTTTTATGACCTCATATGCATATTTCAACCAATCTTTATCGTCCGTCACTTTATAAACTTCCCATGCAGCGACAGCCCAAATCTCCCTGTCGGTAGAAATAGGATAAGCGCCGCCAGTCCCCGTATCCTGGATTATTTTTCCATTTTTCACTTTCTTTTTTAAACTAATCATCGCCACTTTTGGTTGCAAAATCCCCATCGATAAAATAATGCTGTAACTAATATCACGCGTCCAAACACCTGCCCACTCTTTGCCCGTGCGAAAAGTACTATCCGGCTCTATTGCATTTACCATTTCTTCCAAAGCCAGATTGTACAAAGCGTCGGGCAATACATCAGGTGAATGATATTGAGGATAAGCACTGATATCTTTTGAAAGCTTCCATGAATTGGCAGTTTTGTTTTCTTCCGGGTTTTGATTAAGCGTTAATGTAATCTCATAAATACCGTCTTTATTTTCATCTGTCAGCTCAAGGTCTTTGTGTGAATAAAGATTATTAAAATCCCAGGTGAGAGGAGCAACATTTCCTGCAACAAAGACACCTTTAAAATCATCTTTATAAATCTTCTTTCCGTCGAAAGTTGTATAAAAACCCTTGTCCTTAAAGGACTTCAGCACGTCGTTCACATCTACCCGTAAAGTAAGCCTGGTGTCTTTTTTTAAATATTCGTCTGCAGACACTTTTGCTGAATCGACAAACTGATCGCCAAATTTGATAACCGGCGTTTCATAATTTCCATTTCCACCGGCACAAATAATCGAATTATCTTTTCCGGAAGGAGCCGCATTATCAGCGCCATTAATACTAAATTTAAATTTTACTTCCGGGCTTTTATATTCATTCACCGGGCTTGCATAATTCGATACAATTTCACCCCTTGAAATTGCTTTTGCAACGAACGTGTCCTGGACAACACTATCACGATAAACTGAAAATTCTTTTGATTGATAGATGGCTTTATTGTTATTGGTAGTTGCGCTGTTCATGATATTACAGCTACAAAGAATTATACCAATAATGAGCAGAAAGAAAATATTTTTTTTCATCGAAGAAAAATTAAGAAGTTCATCTTTTTATTCATATTCAATTACTACCATGTCCCAGTATTGAAGGCAAGGCAAGGTAAAAGTGATGCCATTGCCAGATTGATCAAAGAAAATATTTTGGGAGGCCCCGTCATTTATATCAGGCGAAGCAAACCAGACATTCCTGATCTTTTTAGCGGTTTGAAAATTAATCCTGCAATCAGCGAATGTCGGCGGCAAAGGTTGTTTTCCATCTGCATCCCGCCATTGCAAAGAAGAAGCGTTTGCAAAATTAATGAAATGAATTATCTGCCTGTTATCTATCTCTTTTCCAATAACCGAAACTGCACCTGTTGCAGGTGGCCAGTTATTTAATTTTATTTTATGATCGCCGGAAGTAACAGAAGGATTATTAAAAGTACCTCCACCACGCAGAAGGTTTTGATAGGCAGTAAGGAAATCATAATAATGAATCATCGCCGTTTTTAAATCATCTTTCATCTGCAAATTATTATTGGGAAAGTATTCTTTACCAAGCATATGGTCTCCAAGTTCAAGATGAGCGCCGCCGAAAGCAAAAATTACGGCATCAGTAAGAAGCACTCCGGGAGTATTAAAATAACCCGGATTTTCTGCGAGATTATAATCCATATATGCGGTTAATACCGTTCGTTTTGTATCGTTTGAAAACCTGCTATTATCCTGGATAATCCTTGCAAGATCGCTGTAACCTTCGTTTGGCGTCCACACTTCTGAATATAAAAAATCAACAAGTGCGGTGGCAATACCTTCCTGTCCGTATTGGTTCACAGCATTCATCACTAATCTCTTATCCGGATTGCCTGTCTTCATTGCATTGATGAAAGGGTTAAAGGTTGCAGCGAGATCTACTACATTTCCATTATAATCGTATAATGTTTTATCACGGTTTCCTACCTGGTCTATCTGGTAGCCATCAAAGTCATATACTTTGTACATTTCATCATTCCTCTTTATCAAATAATTTTGCCATCCATTATTAGCCGGATTAGTAAAATATATCCAGCTTTTAAAAGGGGGAGAAGGTAATTTAAATACATCTTTATTAACGTGATTTTTATCAGAAAACAGATACCACTCTTCGGAAACTCCATCCGCCGCTGCATCATTTAATGCTCCGTAACACAAATTGTATGACAACGTTTTCATATTGAAAGATCTTGCGGATTGGATGTATCCCTGAACAGTTGATTTATAATTGGTACGATTGGCAATATCTTTCCACGAAGCTGCCGGATTTTCAGGAGTACCAGCCAACGGCAGATGATGCTTCCAATCCCAATCCTGAAATAGAATCCAGTTCATATGCAGGCGGTTTAAATAAGTCATTACCGTATTAATCTGATCAGGAGTCATTTGGCCATATTCAGACAGAAATCCATTTCGTGGAAACCTTCCTGGATCGGAAGAAACATCAATCGCTATACAGCCATATGTTTTATGCCCGCCATTTTCATTGCCTGATAATTCTACCATATAACCAGTATAATCCTGCATGGGCGCAGTCCATTTCCATGTGGTACCAGTCAGAGTTTGA
>JBQCFO010000076.1:0-5002 GCA_051959055.1 Ginsengibacter sp.
CATTGAATCCAAAAATCGGTTATTATAAAGCAGCAGAAATTGCGCAAAAAGCACACAAAGAAAATACGACATTAAAAGAAATGGCGGTGAAATTAGGGTATGTCACTCCGGAAGAATTTGATAAATGGGTGAACCCCAAAAATATGGTGGGAGAATTACCTGAATAAAAGTTGAAGGTTCAAGGTTCCAAACTTTCAACTTTGAACCTTGAATTTTGAACTTTAAACCTTAAACTGTTCAGTCACTAACAAAAAAGGCGTCTTTCCAAGACGCCTTTTTAGCTTTGTCTTTCACTGTTAACGTGAATTGCTTTCGTTCTTTTTCTGGCTATCGCGGCTTGAAGAAGATTTCTTCTTGTCTTCATTTTTACTGTCGCGTCCATGATCTTTTTTTGTAGGCATGATCTTTTTTTTTGAGTAAAACCACAATATTGTGATTCAATGTTTTTATACATAAAAAATATGCCAGTCAGAAATTATGCTGTAGTGGAAAGTATTGGAGCTGATTTGTAGAATTTTATTCTTTTCAAACAGAGGCTGTGGTGAAGCATCTACAAAAATACTCACTTATCAAATCACCTTGGGCCTTTATAAAAAGTTGCCTCTTTTCGTTTTCCTGAAAAACAAAATTTTTATAAAAGTATAAAAACAGAAATTGGCGTTTTTGTTTGTTTACTGTGTTTACTCCACAACAAGCTTGTTTGTGCTTACATCTATATTATAAGCGTTGTACAGTTTGAAAACATAAACTCCCGGAAGAAGGCTTTCAATATTCACGGAAAAATAATCATTTTTGCTATTGCCCGACAGCATTAGTTTCCCGTTCATATCATAAACTGAGTAGCGAAGAGGTTTCGTTGCATTTTTGATGCTTTGTACAAATAAGATTTTACTGGCCGGATTCGGAAAAACCCGGATGTCTTTATTCCTGCTATAAGTAAATAAGGAATCAGGCTTTATAGAAAGAACCACCAAAGGCCCGGTATAAGTGTATTCCAGAATTTTTCCCTGGTATTTTGCCACTTGTGACGACTTATCACAAGCTACGTAGATTTTCAATCCATCAGGGGATATACATAAATCTCGCATGCGCGCCTGGCCAGATAAATTCATAACCGGAACTTCTGTAAGAGAAACGACTTGTTGCCCTGTTGCATCCAGTTTAAGCCTTTGAATCCTTCCGGCTTTTAAAGAAGGGATTAATAAAGAACGATTCCAATATGGAATACTGCTTTTCTCATACACTTCAATACTTGAGCACGCTACAGTTGGCCATAGAGAATTACTTTGGCTATAAAGAGGGCCCGGATTTGCAGTTGTATATAAAGTATAGATTGGAGGATGCAGATTATATTTAATAGAATCCTGCTTTTCGGAGATCACGTTCATTCCGGCTAAAGTATATCCGTCATAATTTCCTTCACTGTATCCTGACACGAGCGGCCATCCATAGTTTCTTCCTTTCTCAATAATATTTACTTCGTCATCACTCATATCCTGTTGCTCGCTACTATACAAAGTGCCATCGCTTGCAAATGCAATCCCCTGCGCATTCCTATGCCCATAACTCCAAACCGCAGTTGAATTTCCGTTCTTATCTTTAAAAGGATTATCGGTTGGAATCCAGTTCTGTGGGTTTGTAGCTGCTCCAATGGCATCCAGGTTAAATCGTAATATTTTGCCTTCCAGTGTATCTCGAAGCTGGGCGCGGTTTATTCTGTTGAGATTTTTAAACTGCCCTGTTCCCATATCTCCTATTGTATAAAATAAATAAGGAGTACCACTTACATTTCCAATAGCTAACCGTCCGGAATTATGATCTGAACTTCCGTTTAAAGTCTCAATAATGGTGGTTGGAGATACTAATGTTTTATTAGATCGTTGATATATATATCTTACAATCCTTGTTTTGAAAAATGCGCCACTATCCTGGTTCCCTTTTTTAGTCTTGTAATAGCCTACGAATTTATAAACGTAAGCCAGGTATACCCACGGTTTTGAAGGATTGGGCCATTCGGTGTACATTGAGGGATGTAATGCCATGCCCATCAGGCCGCCTTGTGGCCACGGATCCTGAGTTGCGGTAAACCCCCGCATTGATGTAAGATCCAGAAGTTGTGTTTTACCACCATTGAGCGGATTTATTTTACTTACCAAATAAGAATTATTTTCTGTAACCCACAAAGAATCATCAGGACCATAAGTGAGTTCCCATGCAGAGTTCAATGAGTAAGCGCTATTCACGATGCGCATGCTAAAAGGCTCATTTTGGGCACTGGCACCGCAGAAAAGGAAAATAAAGAAAACGCAAATCCCTGTTTTGTTTCTCATTACAATTGGTTTATGATTTTATCGTCAGTTAAACGACAGGCTTTCTCATTTTATTTTATTTATAAATAAAAAAATAAGTAAAGAAGCTTATATGTATCCGCTTTTTTCGTTATAATAAAAAAGGTATTAAAGCGTTATCCAACATTAAAGGTTGAAATTTTCAACTCATCACAAACCATTCTGTATGAGAAACACTTATACCTCACGGATGAATAAAATTATTTTTCACGCGCCGTTACCGAAATTTTCGGGCAAATCTTTATTTGTATTGGCCGGCTTATTTTTATTTTTTACAGGAATATTGTTTCCTTTTTTTTCCTTTGCACAACCTGCCGTTACCTTAAGTTATAGCTACGAAAATATAACCAGAAACAATGGTGGTGGTACTTTAGAAAAAGGAGATATCATTGAAGTACATGCGCTGATGTATATTCAAAAAAAAACGACTAAAAATATATATTACCTTGATACCATTCGCCAGGGAACCCAATTTGTAAGTGGTTCCTTGAAGATTGTAACGAATGAGGGAATCAATTTTGCCGGCCCCTATACTGATGCCTCCGACAATGATTTAGGAGTTTATGATGCATCAGGAGGAACTTCGCGTATCAGGGTTAATTTTGGATCAGGAGCTGCGAAAGCACAAAGCGGAGGTAATTTGACTGCCACGACAGGAGGAGGATCAGTTACCCCCGGGACCACCTTACCGAAATTTTACAGTGGAAGTTTATTTATGGTTGCATATCAGCTGAAAATCACGGCAAACTTTGGCGATACGATTTATCTGACCGGCAATTATAATTTTGATACCACAACATCAGGCCCCGCAAAAAATAACACATTTCATTTTGAATATCCGGGTATTAAAATTATCCAAAATTCGGGATTGTGTACCAATTTTTCAAGTGCAAGCTTTACGGCTGACAGTTCTTTCGGAAGTGGAAATACCCAGAACCGAGCACTTCCTGCAATAGTTCCCGGGTATAATAAAGTCAATCTTGCAGCAAACGACCCCGGAGATGGTAATTATGCTATCGCAAATAATACCAGTCCTACTCAAAAAACAATCAATACCGGCCCGGCAACCGGCAATGCAGATCGGGTTTTTGGTGTTTGGGATATTATTGGAGATCATACCGGCGCAGTCGATCCCAACCTTGGAAATCCTCCCACTGCCAAAAATGCAACCGGGGGCTATATGCTGGTAGTAAACGCGGCTTTTCCAACCGGCGAAGCATTTCGGCAAACCATTTCTGACCTGTGTCCCAATACAAATTATGAGTTTTCGGCGTGGGTGCGCAACATCTGTGGCTATTGCGGCATTGATCAGAACAGTAAGGGAACAAATCAGCCAGGTGTTTTACCAAATTTGACGTTTGCTGTAAATGATGTGGATTATTACACAACAGGAGATATTCCCTGGGACAAAACCTGGAAAAAAAGAGGTTTTATGTATAAAACCGGGCCTAATGAAACCAGCTTTACCATTTCAATCAGGAATAATGCTCCCGGCGGCGGAGGCAATGACTGGGTTCTGGATGATATTAAATTAGCAACCTGCTATCCAAATCTGATCATGAATCCAAATGATACCGCTTCTGCCTGCTCCGGCTCGCCTATTTCAATAACCGATACCGTAAAAAGTTATTTTAATAATTACAATTTCTACCGTTGGGAAAAAAGTACAGATGGCATCAACTGGATTCCGCTAACTACGGGGAACACCAAAACTCCCGTGCTTCAAAACGGCCTATATCTTTATTATGTGGATACGGTTATTAACCCCAGCCAGGTTGACAGCGGCACTTTTTTGAGATTAAAAGTAGCTACTTCGCTGGATAACTTAACCGATGGAAAATGCGCGGTAAATAACAGCCAGAAAGTGTTTTTAAAAGTGTATACTCCAAAATCATGCCCCTTGCTCGATACAAGAGTTCTCAATTTTGGCGCGGCCCTTATCGGCGATCGCTCCCTGCTGAAGTGGTCCTCCCAAAATGAGGAAGGCCTGCTGGAATATGAGATCGAAAAAAGCACCGATGGTATTTATTTTTACAATATAGGAAAAGTTGCTGCACGAAGATTGAATGATGCACGATATTCATTTCAGGATCCCGACGGTATTTCCAACACGGTCTATTACCGTCTCAAATTAATAAAAACAGATAAAAGCAGTATTCAATATTCTAAAATCATATCTCTGTATAATCGCAACAGCACATTCAAAATCACTGCGGTAAATCCTTTTAAAAATATTTTAAAACTGGAAGCCTTTCTGCCTGCACAGGGAAATGTAGAGTTTAATCTTTGCGATATATATGGAAATGTTGTTTATAAAAAAATGCTTCAACTCGAAAAAGGCAATTCCCAATTCTCATTTGATAATGTTTATAACTTACCGGCTGGCATTTATATTTTAAGAGCGGCTTATAATGGAAGTGTTTCGCAAAATAAATTGATCAAAACAAATTAAGAAAAGCTCTTGTAACTTTTTGGCAAGGTATTAGTAAAGAAAGTAACGAATCAACCCTATTTTCAAAATGCATTTTTCAATTAAAAACAGAGCCAACCATTTTTTTCGTTCCCTTGTGAAAAAATCTCTTTTCATCTTTTATTACGGAGAGTAAAAAACGGTTATGCTCACTTTTACGTTTGCTTCTTTTAGCAGAAACTTC
>JBQCFO010000077.1:0-2998 GCA_051959055.1 Ginsengibacter sp.
CAACTATTGGCATAGGATTGAATGAAGTTAAAAGTTCTGATCTCCTTGCCATTATCATCAAAAATCTTAATTGTGTTGAGTTGATTGGACTCATCAAATACCACGCTACCGCCATTAAATGTAATGCTGTTCAGGCTTAAGCCCACTTCAGTAGTTATTACTTGAGGAGGTGTGAGAAAGTCGTGAGGAAAATTTGTATCCTCTGTTCCAATGTTCCCGTATTCATCCTGTGATTGCCACACCATATGAAATCCCCTATCATAATACCCCATAGAATTGTTATAATATTTTGGGCATGACAGTTGGTAAAAGTTAAATGAATTAGGTACTCCATCTGGATTTTCAATAACTTGCAAAGATCCGGGGTAAACGATCTCTGCGTCTATCGTTCCACCACCTAATCCCTGACATGGATTTGTATTTTCAAATACCTGTATTTTCTCATGATAATTTGAGTACTGCTCGTATTTATAGGCATAGCTAAAATAAATGGTTCCGGTTTTAGAAGGATTTGTAATCTCTGAGCACTTCCAGCTAACCACAGGGCTTTGGTATGTAGAATGATTCTGCATACGTACCGTAAAAGCATTTGTTGAAGGCGCATCCTTGCTACCAAACCAATAAACTGTACCATCTGTATCTGTAATCTTGAAGGCATTGGTGCCGACCAATTCAATTTTGATGCCTGTCAAAGGGACAGTTATTGCTTTAGCAACACCACCAGCATATTTCTGAAAATAGAAGATGCCGCTTTTCCCCAGCAGATTATATTGGAATCTGTCAGCCTGCCCATCCAAATCATTGTTACTTAAATTAAGTAATTGTAGAGCCGTTGAACCAGGAAAACAAGTACTGCAGTTTTCTATATAGGGCCCTATTTCATTTCGGTAATAATAACCGTTATTTGGGTCTAAGTCATCCCCTCCATTTATTGATCGGGTAATTTCAAGATTTGGGCTTAAGGACCACCCCAATCCTACCTTGGTAGGCATCTGGCCTATTTTAAGCCCGCCGGCATGGTACCTTAGCTCAATAGGAATGGTGAGTCCTTCGCTTTTAACAGAATAGAGAGGAATGCTAATGTCGGGAACGCCTGTATTGTATCCTACCGGAAAGTCGATATACCGGGCCATTGAACTTGCTTCCGGATTCGCCGGTATAATCTTATCTGCATCTGAATTACCAATTTGAGCAACAGAGGTAAAACACTGAAATAAAATTACGATGCAGCATATTACTTTGATTGTAATAATTTTTAAAATTTTCAAAAACAGATATCTGGTGGTAACTATTCCGCTATGTTTCATACTAAAAAATCTACAGTTAAGAATATTTGTTTGTATTTTGTTTAATTATTTAAAATCGTATTGATGGTTCAAAGAAGAGCCATAATTATTTAAACGAGTAACCCAATCTGAATACAACCGGCTGGCTCACCGGTACATGACTGTTTGCTAAAAAATCATATAGCAACTGCATATTTCCCTGCACTTTTTTACTGATCTTGTATCTCTTGCTTAATCCAAGTAATGCACTCCTTTGCCAGGCATCATAATCTTTCAACTGCTCTATATTCTTAAAAGCACTGTTATAACTTATTTCATAACCGCCTGTCAGGTAAATCTGCTTTTTGATTTTCCAGTCTAAATAGCTTCTTAGTCCAATTCCCTGACTGCTAAATGAAATATGCTGTATCGTTCCCATTCCGACAGCGTAGCTGGCACCGATTCCAACGATTCTTATATCGTCCAGCTTAAACCCGATGCCTAATCCAATATTGGCTGTGGAAGGCAAAAGGCTATTGGATTTCGCAAATTGTACATTAGCAGAATATTCCAACCTTTTCAGCAGGGGTTTTGTCTTTTGAGAATTCGGCTTAAAATCAGGCATTTCCAAATCACCACTCCCGCCTCCGAATTGGTTGATTTTATCCTTCAACTTATTTATTTCCGCATGTGCTGCTGCCAGGTTTTGTTGCACCTGCGCCATCGCATTCGGCCCTCCTGCTGCTACCCGTTGCTGAATCATGCCCTGTACAGAAGCACGCGTTTGTAATCCGGCGAGGCTGGCAGCGGTTCCGTAATTTTCGGGCAGCCCAAACAGCGAGGCAAGCTTGCTGTTTTCTTTCATAAACTTTTGAAAGAAGGGCATTTGGTTCAGGAGGCTCAGCGCCTTTTTTTCAATCTTCTCAGGGTCTTTTAGCATCGACTTATATTCTGCAACCTGTGCTTTATAATACCAGCCGGTTTTGTTCAGCCTGGCAAATTCTTTTTTCAGGGAGGCCGGTACTTTTGTATAACCGGATAAGAGTTGCTGCAACTGTTGCCTCCGTTCGCCGATAAACTCATTGACCTTTTCCGACTGGTTCAGCTTGTCTTTAAGATTATCCAATGCGGCCATCGGCTTTCCTGCCTTCCCAGAGGGATCAAACTTCTTTAGAAAGGACAGTGAAGTCGAAAGGCTATCCATGTAAGCGTTATATTGGCCAGCCTTTACATCGCTTATCTTTTTCCCCTTTCCGGTAAGACTATTTATAAAGTGATTATATTCTTCGTTTACATCATTGTTTAAGGCTATCGTTGCAGAATCGAAACCGTGTAATTTTTTTGTGAGACTGTTTTCCTGCTTTTGCAGTTTCTTCAAATATTTAACTGATTTTCTTGAAAGGCTTTCTTCGATACAGGAATATTTCTTTTCAACCTTTGCGTAAAATTTATCCGGAACCCGCGGCAGTCGTGCGGCAAGGCTGTCAGGCATTTGTCCATAGCTATTGGCGCTAATGACGAGGAGCAGGAGCAGTATGACAGATTTAAAATTTCCCAACAGTTGTAGTAGTTAAAAACTCTTATACAAATGTAATATTTGTGTCATTTTTAACAAAACGAGTTGTTAAAAAATATTTTTAACTGGGTGAATGAAGAGTCGCGGCACAGCGGATTTGAGAAAGATTTAAATCTTCAAAGGTGTTAAAAAATTGAGGAAAACAACGTTGTAAATG
>JBQCFO010000078.1:0-2023 GCA_051959055.1 Ginsengibacter sp.
AACATTGCGGAAGCGAACATATTTTTTACCGGAGAAAATAATTGGAAAAAATTTGATGTCTGGCCACCAAAAAATGTACAGGAAGAAAATTTATATCTGGCAGCGGATGGAAAATTATTTCTCAATGATAAAAGCAATATAACGGACAAGGATACACGAAAGAAAAGTTATGATGAATATACCAGCGATCCCGCTCATCCGGTTCCTTATACCCAGGATATTCATTTTAAAAGAACCAGGGAATATATGACCGACGATCAGCGATTTGCTTCACGTCGTCCTGATGTATTGACGTATGAAACTGATATTTTGAATAACGATGTAACGCTTGCTGGTCCTGTTATTGCAGACCTGATGGCTTCTATTTCTACAACTGATGCAGATTTTGTCGTGAAATTAATTGATGTTTTTCCGGACGATTTTAAATATCCTGAAAATGTAAAAGGCAATGATAAAAATTATCCAATGCGCGGTTATGAAATGTTGGTAAGAGCAGAAATCATGCGTGGAAAATTCAGAAATAGTTTTTCAAAACCAGAACCATTTGTTCCCGGAAAAATTACTCAAGTGAAATGGGAACTTCCGGATGTAGCGCACACTTTTTTAAAAGGACACCGGATTATGGTACAAATTCAAAGCAGTTGGTTTCCATTAGCGGATCGCAATCCACAAAAGTTTATCGACATTTACAAAGCTGATGACAGTGATTTTCAGAAAGCGAATATCAGGATTTATCATGATGAAGCAAATGCATCGAAGATAATATTGCCTGTGTTGAAGTAAATTTGTAAATGAAAAAAAAAGAAAAGCATGGTATTGAATCAGCAAAATATATAAACGAATTCAATATTGCTATTACTTTTTTCAAATGGTAAAACTAAACTGGTAGATTTTCTTCCCATTATTTCATAAATACGTAAAAGGAGACAATCTTAAATATTTTGCTCCTGAAAAGTTCAAAAGGTTTATCCTTAAAAATGGAAATATTTATTGGGGCAAAAATGAAGACGTAATTTTTCCGGTTGGATTAATCTACGAAAAAAAATCAGAAGATGAAGAGGAGGAAATTCCATACATACTTTAAAAAAGATGGGATGCTAACTGCAAGAAATAAATTGGCAACTTTAGCAAAACGAAATCCAAAAGCAGGAGCCTCGATGGAATTAATAAATGAAGTTCTTCAGGATATAAAAATCTACCTTGCAAAAAGGAAAAGATAAAACGATTTAAAAATTTTGCGACCCCAACTTTCTGACTTACCTAAATAAAAAATAATTATGAAGTGGATTTTCCAATTTCTTGCACTGTTTATTGTTACCAATTCATTTGCACAATCTTCTGATTATGTAAAAGAAAATTACAACAAGATCGATACTACCATTACCATGCGTGATGGAATAAAATTGTACACAATTCTTTATGTTCCAAAAGATCAATCGCAGAAATATCCTTTTCTGATGGAACGTACGCCTTATTCTTCTGGTCCTTATGGAGAAAATAATTATAAAAAAAGGATCGGCCCAAACGAAGCTTTGATGCATGAAAAATACATTTTCATTTACCAGGATGTACGTGGACGATATATGAGCGAAGGTCATAACCAGGAAGTAACGCCTTACATTGCTGACAAAAAAACTAAAAAGGATGTAGATGAAAGCAGCGACACTTATGACACGATGGATTGGCTATTGAAAAATATCAAAAACAATAATGGGCGCGCGGGCCTTTATGGAATTTCTTATCCTGGTTTTTATGCCACAGCAAGTTTACCGGGAGCACATCCATCTATCAAAGCAGTAAGCCCGCAGGCTCCGGTTACGGATGAATTTATTGGCGACGATGCAAACCATAATGGCGCATTTTTTTTGCTTGACAATTTTATGTTTATGAATTATTATGGAAAAGAAAGAAACGGCCCAACTGAGGATTATGGCAGTACCATGTTTGATGCAAAAACAAATGATGTCTATCAGTTTTTTCTAAATCTTGGCCCAATAAAAAATACGCAATCCGAAAAATATTT
>JBQCFO010000079.1:0-7994 GCA_051959055.1 Ginsengibacter sp.
CAAAAACACCCCATGTCTATATTTACATGGCATATCCACGGAAGCTACCTTTATTATTTATCACAGGGCGATTACCAAATCTATATTCCTGTTAGCAGCGAAAAACAGGAAGGATATGGTGGAAGAGGAAACACTTTCCCTTTTGGGGATAACGTAATAGAAGTGCCCGCCGAAGAAGTAAAAGACTTAGAGGTAGATGCTATTTTATTTCAATCAAATAAAAACTGGCTTGTAGATCAATATGATATACTTACTGAAGAACAACGCAGGTTACCACGCATTTACCTGGAACATGATCCGCCTCAACATTCGCCTGCCGATACAAAACATATAGTAAACGATCCGGAGGTTGTCGTAGTGCATGTTACACATTTTAATAAGTTGATGTGGGACAATAAAAACAACAAAGGTGTTAAAGTAATTGAACATGGTGTGATTGAACCGAAAGTAAAATACACCGGTGAAATTGAAAAAGGAATTGTAGTTGTAAACAATTTGCAACGGCGTGGCAGAAGATTTGGCGCAGATATTTTTACTGAAGTGAGTAAACAGATTCCGCTTGATTTGATAGGAATTGGCACAAAAGAAAATGGAGGTTTAGGCGAAATAACTCATACAAAAATTCCGGAATTTATAAGCCATTATCGTTTTTTCTTTAATCCTATCAGATATACCAGCATGGGCCTTGCTGTAATTGAAGCAATGATGACGGGATTGCCTGTTTTCGCCTTGGCAACAACCGAACAAGCCAGCGTCATTAAAAATTATGAAACAGGATTTATCGACACCGATGTTGATTACCTCGTTCATAAAATGAAACTGCTTTTAACAAACAAATCTTTGGCTCATCAAATCGGGGAACAAGGGAAAAAATACGTCCTTGACCGGTTCAACATAAATCGTTTTACAGAAGAATGGAAAAATATTTTTGAATCAGCAATTGCTAAAAATGAAAATTATGAAACAACGAATCGCATTTATCAGTGAACATGCCTCACCACTTGCAACATTAGGCGGGGTGGATAGTGGCGGCCAAAACGTGTATGTGGCAGAGCTTCCAAAACAACTGGTAAAACTTGGCTATAACGTAGATATATATACAAGAAAAGAAAGTACAGAAATAAATGAGATTATTAATTGGCTTCCCGGTATCCGGGTAATCCATATAAAAGCTGGACCCGAGACAGTGGTGGCAAAAGAGAAATTACTATACCTGATGGAAGAGTTTGCAAATAATATGATCGCTTTTATCAGAAGAGAAGAAGTAGTTTATGAGCTGATTCATGCAAACTTTTTTATGTCTGCTTTGGTGGCTTCCCGGGTGAAAAAAGTATTTCATATTCCTTATGTGGTTACCTTTCATGCATTGGGACTTGTTAGAAAAATTCATCAACAAGAAATGGATCAGTTTCCAGCGGAACGAATTGAAATAGAAAGGCGAACTTTTAGAAATGCTGATCACATTATTGCAGAATGCCCACAGGATAAAGAAGATATGATTCGGCTATACCATGCTCCTCCCGAAAAAATTTCTATTGTTCCTTGCGGATTTAGCGCCAAAGAGTTTTATCCCATAGACAAAAAAAAGGCAAGAAGAATTTTGCAGTTTAATGAAAATGAAAAAATCATTTTGCAACTGGGCCGAATGGTTCCTCGCAAAGGTGTTGATAATGTGATAAGAGCATTAGGGGAAACAAAAAAAAATAAAAACTCCTTGCGGCTGGTAGTTGTTGGCGGTGAACATGATAATCCGGATCCTGAGCTAAGCCCTGAACTGGCAAGATTACAGCAAATTGCAAAAGAAGAAGGCGTTCATTCATCTGTTGTCTTTACAGGAAGAAAACAACGAGACGCCTTAAAATTTTATTATGCGGCCGCTGATATTTTTATTACAACTCCCTGGTATTAACCATTTGGAATAACGCCACTGGAATCCATGGCGTGTGGTACACCCGTGATCGGAGCAAATGTAGGCGGAAGTAAGTGTACAGTAGAAGAAGGACAAGCCGGGTTTCTTGTTCCGCCACACAATCCAGGCGCCCTGGCAAAAAGTATTGAATATTTAATTAGTGACGAAAAATTACTGGCTTCCATGCATCATAATTCAATAAAACGCGTAAACAAATATTTTACCTGGAAATCAGTAGCTGTTTCATGCCATCATTTGTATCAAAGTATCATTATGCGTAACCACAAACAAACAAGTTTGTCAAAAGTTATCAATATTGATAGTTTCGCCGCCAATACCGGCTATTTATTAGATCCTTTTTACTTAACGCACAATGTACCTGCTATAAATGAATAGAGCGATTTTTATTGATAAAGACGGCACCTTGATAAAGGACGTGCCCTACAATGTAGACCCTGCTTTGATTGATTTTGAAGATTATGCATTTGAAAGTTTGTATTTGCTTCAGCAAAAAGGTTATTATGTGATAATTGTCTCTAACCAGCCCGGAATCGCTCTTGGATATTTTAAAGAAGAAGAATTGATGAAAGTGCAAAAAAAAATTAAAGATTTATTGCTGAAGCACAAAGTGATGCTGAATGGATTTTATTATTGCCCGCATGCGGCAGAGGATAGCTGCAATTGCCGAAAGCCAAAGCCGGGATTGTTTTTTAAAGCCGCAACAGATCTTCATATTGATCTTTCTAAATCCTGGATGATCGGCGATATTTTAAATGATGTGGAAGCCGGAAAAAAGTCTGATTGCAAAACAATTCTGATTGACAACGGAAATGAGACTGAATGGATATGGAGTCGACAAAGGATGCCAGATTATATCGCTAAACATTTAAAAGCCGCTGCTGAAATTATTATGCTTCATTCCTCTTAAAAAAAATATTTTGTGATGACTGATTGGACAAATTGTAAAAATATTTTGGTGATTCGCGCAGACAACATGGGAGATTTGCTGATGTCATCGCCTGCGATTCGAGCACTCAAAGAAACGTTTGAATGCCGCATTACTTTGCTCACTTCTGCCATGGGTAGTTTAATTGCACCATTTATTTCTGAAATTGATGAAACGATTGCCGCCGATCTGCCCTGGATAAAAACCCAACAACCTGTAAATGAAAACGATATTTTTTCGCTACTTGAAAAGTTGAAAAAATATGAATTTGATGGTGCAGTTATATTTACGGTTTATAGCCAGAATCCGTTGCCTGCTGCCATGCTAGCCTATATGGCCGGGATTCACAAAAGGCTTGCCTATTGCCGTGAAAACCCTTATCACCTGCTTACAAACTGGGTAGTTGAAAAGGAACCCTTTTCCTTTATTCAACATCAGGTAAAAAGAGATTTGGGGCTGGTAGAATCTCTGAATGCAAAAACAACAGAAACACAAATAAAAATAAATTTTTCCGAAACAGCGAAGATAAATGTATTAAAAAAATTAGGTGAAAAAGGAGTAAACCTGCAAAAAGACTGGATAATTATTCATCCTGGTGTTAGTGAAGTGAAAAGAGAATATCCGCAAGATAAATGGATAGAAACAGGAATATTATTAAGAGATGAATTGAAGTTTCAAATTTTAATAACCGGGTCAGAAGCGGAAGAAGAACTTGCAAAAAATATTCAAGCAGGTATCGGAGAAAATTCTTTTTCGCTTGCCGGTTTTTTTTCAATTGAAGAATTTATCGCACTGATCAGTATGGCACCGCTGGTAATTTCTGTCAATACCGGAACCGTCCATATTGCCGCAGCGACACAAACCCCGGTAATTGTTTTATATGCGCTTACGAATCCGCAACATACTCCCTGGCAGGTATCTTCGAAAGTTTTGTTTTATTCTGTTAAAGAAAATTTGCGAAGCAAAAATGAAATTGTTAAGTATGTATTGGAACAATTAACGGAAAAAAACCTGTTGCCACCAGATCCTTTTCAGATTTTGCAGGAAGCTGAAAAATTATTGAAAATGGAAGAAGTTTGAATAGATGAAGTAGAGGACACAAAAAGAAGACATGTAATAAGGTGTGATTTATTTATGGGAGATTATTACTAAGGTTATTAAGATTGTCTTCAATTTAGTTTTAGAAAAACACGGATAGAAGGCACCTTATACTTTTTGAAATTCAGAACCATAATATTTCTGCCAGATTATTACCTTTTCGACACACTAAATGAAGAAAAATCTAAATTCGAACAAGGTATTTTTTCACAAAAAATAAAGAAATATCACCTATTTGTATTTGATTAAACTATTGTTTATCAATCCATATCTTGCTTCAGAAAGGAGAAACACAAATTCCAATTATTTGTTTCTTTACTGCCTGCTCATCCATCCGCTTTTCGCCTTCATGATACCCTTGAATTTCCTTGCGAAACCTTTACCTTTGCATACTTTTATTTTTAGTGGAGGATTATAATTAATGAAGCAGAAATATCCCGAATACAAGCAGTTGAATCTTACAGAAATTGCCGATGACATTCTGAAAACATGGAGCAAAGAAAAAGCCTTTGAAAAAAGTATTTCGAACCGCGATGGAAAAACGCCTTTTGTTTTTTACGAGGGGCCTCCAAGTGCCAATGGAATGCCAGGGATTCATCATGTCATTTCAAGGACGTTAAAAGATTTGGTTTGCCGCTATAAAACCATGCAGGGTTTCCAGGTAAAACGCAAAGGTGGCTGGGATACACATGGATTGCCTGTAGAACTGGGTGTAGAAAAACTTTTGGGAATTACCAAAGAAGATATTGGCAAATCAATTTCTATTGAGGAATATAATGCTACCTGCCGCCGTGAAGTTTTAAAATTTAAAGATAAATGGGATGAGGTAACGCAGAAAATGGGGTATTGGGTTGATTTGAAACATCCATATATCACTTTTGAAAATGATTATATTGAGACACTTTGGTGGTGTTTGAAAGAATTATACAAGAAAGGGTATTTGTATGAAAGCGTTAGTATTCAACCATATTCACCGGCTGCCGGAACCGGATTAAGCTCTCACGAACTGAATCAGCCAGGCACCTATAAAGATGTAAAAGATACCAGTGCTACAGTCATGTTCAAAGTAAACAGAAATTCCGAATCTGAATTTTTGTATAAAAATATAGATACAGATTTATTTTTTTTAGCCTGGACAACTACTCCGTGGACATTGCCATCCAACCTTGGATTAACCGTTGGAGCCAATATTGAATATTCACTGGTCAACACTTTCAATACATACACTCATTTACCCATTAGTGTGATTCTTGCCTCGGATCTGATTCCCAATTATTTTAAAGCTGAAGCAGAAATTCTTCCATTAACAGATTATAAAGAAAGTGACAAACTCATTCCATGGGAAAAAATTGCCAGTTTTAAAGGAAGCCGGCTGGAAGGACTGGCTTACGAACAATTGATGCCCTTTGAAGCAAATTCTTTAGAAAAAATCCGTGAAATAACTCCCGATGCAGAACCTTTCAAAGTGGTTTTAGGCGACTTTGTAACTACAGAAGACGGAACCGGAATTGTACATACTGCTCCGGCTTTTGGAGCAGATGACTTCAGAGTAGGAAGGAAAAATAACCTGGGAATTTTAATTTTAGTTGACAAGGAAGGAAAATTTATTGACCACGTTGGGGAATTAAGCGGCCGTTTTGTAAAAAATTACAAAGACAATCCGCACTATGAAGATGTAAATGTGGATATCTCGGTTAAATTAAAAAAAGAAAACCGCGCTTTCCGTGTTGAAAAACATCAGCACAATTATCCCCATTGCTGGCGCACAGATAAACCAATTATTTATTATCCACTGGATGCCTGGTTTATAAAAACCACTGCTGTTAAAGACAGAATGGTTGAATTAAATAAAACCATTAATTGGAAACCCGCATCAACAGGAACCGGAAGATTTGGAAACTGGCTTGAAAATATGGTGGATTGGAACCTCAGCCGCAGCCGTTTTTGGGGTACCCCATTGCCAATATGGCGTACGGAAGATGGAGAAGAAGAAAAATGTATTGGTTCTATAAGTGAATTAAAAACAGAAATAAAGAAATCTTTTGATGCCGCACTTTTAATCCCCGATAAAGAAAAAGACCTGGAATCTCAAATTGAAGCAATGGTTGCTGATTTACACAAACCATTTGTGGATAATATCATTCTCACTTCAGCTACAGGAAAACCAATGAAACGGGTGCCGGATTTGATTGACGTCTGGTTTGATAGCGGCGCAATGCCTTATGCACAATGGCATTTTCCTTTTGAAAATAAAGAAGAATTTGAAAAGAACTTTCCGGCAGATTTTATCGCCGAAGGTGTGGATCAAACGCGTGGCTGGTTTTATACGTTACACGCTTTGGCTGTTTTGCTGTTTGATAGCGTGGCTTACAAAACAGTGGTAAGTAATGGCCTTGTACTCGATAAGAATGGAAATAAAATGAGCAAGCGGCTGGGAAATGTTGTGGATCCATTTGAAACCCTTGAAGTTTTTGGCCCTGATGCTACGCGTTGGTACCTGGTCACGAATGCATCGCCATGGGATAACTTGAAATTTGATACAGAAGGAATCAAAGAAGTACAGCGAAAGTTTTTTGGGACGCTGTACAACACCTACCAGTTTTTTGCCCTGTATGCCAATGTGGATGAATTTGTTTTTGAAGAAAATACAGTTCCGGTACATGAGCGCCCCGAAATAGACCAATGGATTATTTCCGCTTTAAATTCTTTGAAAAAAGAAGTAACAAAAAGCATGGATGATTATGAGCCTACGGCTGCAGGCAGAGCTATCGAATATTTTTTGGATGAGCAATTAAGTAATTGGTATGTAAGGCTTTGCCGCCGGAGATTCTGGAAGCCTGTAGATAAAAATGACCCGGAGGCTCTTAAAGATAAAATTTCGGCATATCAGACTTTATATGAATGCCTCGAAACCATCAGCCGGTTGATAGCTCCTGTTGCACCTTTCTTTCCGGACTGGCTGTTTAGAAATTTAAATGAGGTTACTCAGAAAAATAAGGCAGCCTCAGTACATTTAACCGATTTCCCAACAGCGGACGAAGAATTAATTAATCCGGAACTGGAGGAGCGAATGCTATTAGCACAAAATATTTCATCACTTATTTTGTCACTTCGAAAAAAAGTAAATATTAAAGTAAGACAGCCCCTTCAAAAAGTACTCATCCCGGCCCCTGATGCTTATTTTGAGAAAAAAATTCGGCAGGTAGAGAATATTATTAAAAGCGAAACAAATATAAAGGAAGTTGCTATTTTACCTTCAGATAACGACTTTATCAAAAAGAAAGCAAAAGCCAATTTTAAAACGCTGGGCAAAAGGCTTGGAGGAAAAATGAAATGGGCGGCAGAAAAAATTCAGCAATTAAATAACGATGCCATCAATCAGATCCAATCCGGTGAATTTTTATTAAATCCCGATTTTGAAATTACAAAAGAACAGCCTATTTTTATTTCTGCAGAAGATATTGAAGTGAGTACAAATGAAATACCTGGTTTTGAAATAGCGGTCAAAGGCAATTTGACAGTCGCGCTTGACCTGGTAATTTCAGAAGAATTGAAAAATGAAGGTTTTGCACGTGAGTTTATTAATAGGATTCAAAATATAAGAAAAGAAAAGAATTTTGAACTAACTGATAAAATACTGCTAAATATCGAACAAAAAGACGGCATAGAGGGTATAATTATAGAATTTAATGAATATATTTGCGCCGAAATTTTGGCTGAAAAAATTGTATTCTTACCAAAAATTGAGCAAGGGTCAGAAATAGATGTCAATAATGACACTTTTACAGTAACAATTACTAAAAAATGTATTTAAGTATGGCAAACAACACAAAAAAAGCAACATCAGTTGCAAAAGCAAAAGCAGCTAAGGTGGCCGTGAAAAAAGCCGCACCTGCTAAAAAAGCAAATCAGCCTAAAAAAGAAATGAAAAAGGCTTCTGCCAAAAAGCCTGCTGTAAATACAAAGACTAAAAAAACTGTACCTCTCAAAAAAGCCGCACCTGCTAAAAAAGCGGCACTTAAATTGAGTAAAAAACAAAAA
>JBQCFO010000080.1:0-10104 GCA_051959055.1 Ginsengibacter sp.
GCTCTTGACAAACCGCTTGCTAAGGCTGTTTTATCTGTGTTAGATCCCGATCTGGCACATAATTTATTAAAACAACTGAATCCCGATGAGCTTTCAGGGCTTATAGAAGGTTTGCCACCGCGTGAAGCAGCAGCGATTATAGCAGAAGCACCTTCCAGTCATGTAAAAAACTTTCTCAATAATGAGGAGGCAAATATTTCGGCTGTTCACGATGTACAATACCGGCTGAATTACCGGAAAGGAAGTGCCGGAAGGCTAATGACCACTCAGTTTGTGAAATTGTATAAAGATACTATTGTGGCAGACGCTTTGGAAGTAGTACGTCATACTGATAAAGACGTGGATATTCCTGAGGACTTATATATCGTAGAACGTGATTTGTCATCGAGGCCACTTCGAAGTAAGTTATTGGGGGCTGTTTCTATTCGTGATCTTTTGATGGCTGATCCGGGCAGGAAAGTGGAAGAGATAATGGCTACAGATGTAATAACAGTGTTAGCTACCACTGATCAAGAGGACGCGGCTGCATTGGTATCCAAATATAAGTTTATGACGTTGCCTGTGATCGACAATGACGGTTATATTATTGGGGTCATTCCATCCGATGACTTGATGCAGGTTGTAGTGGCAAGGTTGCGCAGGTTATATAATAAAGCCGTAGGTACCGATGCGGCGGCGATGGAGAGTTTATCGCCTTTGCAGGCAGCAAAATTGCGGGTGCCGTGGCTTTTGGGCACAATGGGCATCGAACTCGGAGCAGGATTGGTGATTTCTCATTTTGACGGCATCCTGCAAAAAGTAATTTTACTTGCTTCTTTTTTACCAATCATCTCCGCTGTTTCAGGCAATGTTGGCCTTCAGGCCGCTGCTATCACTGTTCGTGCAGTTGATACAGGTGCTACAAAGAGTAAAAGTGTTTGGTCTTCAATAAAAAAAGAAATTGCAACTTCATTATTCATGGCTCTTGTTTGTGGCATCGTGTTGGGAACTATCGGTGGTATATGGGCGAGGCATCTTCCATTTGGATTGGTCATCGGCGGGGCGCTTACCTGCTCTATGGTTACTGCCGGATTAATGGGTACTGTCATACCGGTTGCTTCTAAACGCCTTGGATTTGATCCTGCTACTACTGCAGGTCCGTTCGAGACGGCTTTTCAGGATGTGGTGGGCTTTGGGGTGTTTCTATGGCTCGCAACAGTATTACAAAACTGGATAAGTTGAATGTTCAATGTTCAATATTGAATGTTGAATGTGAATGTGAATGTGAATGTTGAAGAAAGACATCAATGTAGTTAACCGGCAGCGCAATTTATAGGAATAAATAACAAAAATAGGCAACAACTTTTTTCAACTATAACGGAGTCAGATAAAGGAATTTTATCTTTTTTATTTTATAGATTAATTACCTGGAAAGTTATTCCGCCTGCATCACCGCATTGGCTAAGGATTCATAAGTGGCATCATAAGTATCAAGCCTTTTATCATTAATAAAAAATGTAGGTGTGCCGTTTACACCGCTACGGATACCGCTTTCAAAGTCACTTTCAATCTTTGAAGTGACTCCGGAACTGTTGCAGTCATTTTCAAATTTATCCATATTCAAATTTAATGTTTCTGCAAAATACTCCAGGTTGTTTTCGTCCAGTTCATCCTGATGTTCATAAAGCAGATCATGCATTTCCCAAAACTTGTTCTGAAGGCCTGCTGCTTCTGCTGCTACAGCCGCTGCCATCGCATCAGGATGTGATTCCTGCAAAGGGAAATTTCTAAATACAAATAGCAATTCGTTATTAAACTGTTTGAGTAATTTTTTGATAAGCGGATAAGCATGTCCGCAGTGTGAACATTCGTAATCTCCGTATTCTACAAGGGTAATGGCGGCGCTTGTTTTTCCAATAATATGATCACGCTGGCCTATCGGCGTAGTTAGTGTTGTCATAATTTTCATTTATTTTTTTCATGATTCATTTTGTCAAGTGCATCTAAAATCCCATCAGCACCCGGATTAATGCCCTCAGGAGAAAGATAACTCCATTGGATAATTCCATTTTCATCGAGCACAAATAAAGCGCGTTGACTTGTTCCTTCTTTTTCATTGTACGCTCCATATGCTTTCGATACCTTTCCTTTTGGTTCAAAATCTGCAAGCAATGGGAAGTGAAGATTTCTGTCTTTTGCAAAGGCAAGATGGCTCCATTTACTGTCGACCGAAATACCTAAAATTTGTGCATGATACTGATGGAAAATTCTGAGCATTTCATTATACAAACTCATTTGGTCGCTGCACACCGGACTCCAGTCAGCCGGATAAAAAGCAAGGATTACCCGCTCGCCTTTTAAATCCGATAATTTTAATGTTTGATCGGGGGTAGAATTGAGTTCGAAATCCGGCCCTGACGTCCCTTTTTGTAATATCATATTTAGCAAATTGATCGAACAATTGTTATCAAGATTAATGCCGTTATTACAAAGAACTTAACTTGGAATGGTACATGCTGACGGAAGGAATACTGGAATCGTTTTGGTATTGAAGCGGAGAGAATAAGTGAAAACCCGCATTTATTTGCTTACTTTGTACTGATAAAGTTGAATTTGTAAATAAAAAAAAATGACCATGGAATATAAACCAATCAAAAGAAATGCTCATATCGTCAAGCTTTCGAGGGATCATCATGCAAGCCTCTTATTTTGTTGGAAAATCAGGCAGGGAGTTAAATATCATGTTGCTGTAGAGCGCTTGATAAAATATATACAATATTTTTGGCAACATCATTTTTCCATTCATTTTAAAGAAGAGGAACAATTCCTGTTTGCGCCTATAAAAGATGAAGTAGTTCGCAAAGCAGTTGACGAACATCAGAAAATAGAAGCTTTTATCGAAAACATTTCTTTGCCTGCTTCGCAACCTCAGCAAGAGAAAATGCTCGAAATTGCTGAAATGGTAAACGAGCATGTACGCTATGAAGAAAGAGTTTTATTTCCGCATCTTGAAAAAAAATTGTCAGATCAACAATTAGAAAAGATTGGCAGGGAAATAAACACAGAAGCGCTGGTTGATGACTATGAAGATAATTTTTGGACTAAACCGGCTTCTTTGTAAGAACGGGTACTTCAATTATTCGATTCCAATAGATGTGATATACGATTAATTTAATTCCAAAATAACTGAGCTTTTACCTGAATGACCACTCGCGAAGACAACATAACCTTTACACTGATTTATTTTGACGAAAAAATTACCGTGCAAACTTATGAGGGTGAATTCAGAAACCTCATGATTCTTATTAATGAAAAGATTTATGTTGAAGATTTTGGCGAATGTAAAGGTATAGGCAGATGTGGTACTTGTTTGGTAGAAACAGAACACATGAGGGGAAGTGCTGAAATGGATAGAAATGAAAAAAGCACTTTGGAAAAATGTGCGGTTAAAAAAGCCAATCTTCGCTTATCCTGCCAGATTATGATCAACAAGTCACTTCAAGATTCTGTAATAACAATTGTGGAAGAAAGAGAAGATGTGAGATGAATTATATTACCGTCTCTTTTTCGATGCCTCCAGTAAACGAATAAATAAATAAAATTTTCATTTTCTATAGCCCTCTAAACCACCCTAAACCTTCTAAATTATCTAAACCGTCAAAATCAAATTCTTCATATATTTATCT
Organism: Ginsengibacter sp.; assembly: GCA_051959055.1. GTDB lineage: Bacteria > Bacteroidota > Bacteroidia > Chitinophagales > Chitinophagaceae > Ginsengibacter. The sequence continues at coordinate 3,666 of JBQCFO010000080.1, forward strand.
TTAAAAATATTTTCCCTTGAAACATTTTTTCCTGTTTTTTATTTTTCTTCTCACTTGTTTTTTAGCAATCGGACAATCAAAAATTTCGGGTTATTATATTCAGAAAAAAAGTTTTACTGATTCGCTTTTCCAGATTGTGCATGATGTAAGCCTGGATGGAATTTACGACGCCGGTGATGATGGAATGGAAAAAATTTCCTTTGCGGTAATTGATTTGAATGGCCGCAAACCTTTGATAGGAGGTGTGAACATTGAAAATTTTAATTATCCTGCTTCTGTTTATAAAATGTATGTAGCGATGGAAATTTTAAAACAAGTAAGCAGCCAAAAATATTCTTTATATAAATCTTATGTAGTAAAATCTCCTAATGATGTGGATCACAGTTCCGAAATAAGCTGGGATCCGCGGCCGCTTTTAAAAGATGGAGATACGGTAACGGTTGATTATTTATTAGACCTGATGATAACACGAAGTGATAATTCTGCCTCCAATTGCATGATTGATATTGCCGGAAGAAAAAACATCAATGAAACCAGGCATGAAAACGGCTGGTATGGAAGTGAAGTAACCCGGAAATTTTTGTCCCGGAAATTTGAAGATCCCGGATATGACACCATAAGAAGTACTGTTACCAGTGCATTACACGCTGCAGACTTCATGTATAAAATTTATAAAAATCAACTTATCAATCCATGGGTGAGCCAGCAATTAAAAATTTTGTTGGGAAGACAATTGGATACAACCAAACTTTCTACGGGCCTTCCGCATGATGCGGTGTTTTATCATAAATCGGGCTGGTGGAGTTATTTTACAAACGATGTGGGAATCGTGGATGACGGCAATGTAAAATATATTATTGCCTTATTTACGCCCATTACAGAAATGGATGTAAGGCCACGGATGAAGGAATTATCACGAAGGGTTTATGAATTGATGAAAAGAAAATATGCAAAGAAATAATTGAAGATTTTTGCACTTTTTGAGCGTTAAATTTGCAATATGATACGACCAGGAATATTTTACTTGCTTCTCAATTTTTTTTGCATTTTCACTGCCTGTAATTCTCATAATAAAGAAACGAAACGTTTACATTCGGAAGCCAATACGATTGAAGAAATAAAAAATCAAATAAAATTACATCCTGATTCCCTCATGTTGAAATCCAATCTGATAGAAGCTTACAGAAATGAAGGTTATTATGATTCTGCCATTTCAATTGCTGACCAGGAATTAAAGAAAGATAGTGGCAGCGCGTATTTGTGGAATATTAAAGCTTCATTATACTTTGAAAATAATGACACTCTACATGCAATAAATTCTCTTGAACACGCTATTAAAATATACCCGCTTCCTGATTATTTAGCAGCTCTCGGAACTGTATATGCAGAAATGAAAAATAAACATTCATTGGCAATTGCAGATCAACTTTTGCGAACCAATAAAGCAAAATCAGGGAAAGACGCCTATTTCATAAAAGGACTGTATTATAATTATGTCAACGAGCCGCAAAAGGCAATTGTCTATATGGATAGTGCATTAAATCTTGATTTTACTTACATGTATGCTTACCGCGAAAAGGCCATTGCTTTGTATAACGAAATGAAATATAAAGACGCGATAAAAGTTTTAGAACGCGCTGTTACCATTCAGAACAATTTTGATGAAGGATATTATTGGCTGGGCAAATGTTATGAAAAATTGAACCAAAAGGATGAGGCCATTCAAAATTATCAGAACGCTTTATTGTATGATAAAAATTATGATGAAGCAAGAGAAGCACTGCAGAGACTGGAAAGTAACAAGTAGAAAGTAGTAAGCAGTAAGTACAAGGTCTGTACTTGGACATTAAATATTGAACATTGAATGTTGAAAATTAAGAAGTTTTAATGTTCAATAATTAATGCTCAATAATCAATAATCAAAGTTGCAAGTAGTAAGACAGTACTTGAACTTTGAACATTGAAAATTGAGTGTTGAAAATTAAGAAGTTTTAATGTTCAATAATCAATGCTCAGGAATCAAGAATCAAACTTGCAAGCAGTAAGACAGTACTTGAACTTTTAACATTGAAAATTTAGTGTTGAGAATTAAGAAGTTTAATGTTCAATAATCAATGCTCAATAATCAATAATCAAATAATTCAATAATTAAACAACAACCTTCAACATTCAACCTCAAACCTTCAACTTTTAACCATATGCCTCTCATCGCTCCATCACTTTTAGCCGCTGATTTTTTACATCTTGAAGAGGAATGCCAGATGCTGAACGAAAGCAAAGCAGATTGGTTTCACCTGGATGTAATGGATGGCCGGTTTGTTCCCAATATCAGTTATGGAATGTCTGTTATAAAACAAATCAGAAAAGCAACGGATAAATTTTTTGATGTTCACCTGATGATTCTGGAACCGGAAAAATATGCTGAAGAATTTAAAGATGCCGGCGCAAACAGTTTAACGATTCACCAGGAAGCGTGCCCTCATTTACACAGAAATATTCAACAGATAAAATCGCTGGGAATGAACGCAGGCGTGGCTATCAATCCTGCAACACCTGTTTCTTTTTTGCAGGATATTATTGCAGATATTGATTTGGTTTTAATAATGAGTGTGAATCCTGGTTTTGGTGGACAATCATTCATTCCTCATTCAATTCAGAAAATCCGGGAAGTAAAAATATTAATCGCTCAAACAAATTCATTGGCAAAAATAGAAGTGGATGGAGGAATTTCTTTAAAAAACGCTGGTGATATCATTAAAGCCGGTGCGGATATTTTAGTAGCAGGAAATTCAATATTTAGTTCTGAAGATCCCAAAGAAACAATTGAGAAAATGAAGAGAGTAAATTATTGAATTATTAAATTATTTGGTTTATTAAATTATTAGGCATCAAGTGGCGGAAATCGTTGCTTCAAAGAGGATGGCTGAATAGTAAACAGACAAATATTTGAAACTTTCATTTCTTTTTTTTTTAAATAAACTCAATTAAAATATCTTCAGGAATGGAATAATACAGGGAACTTCTTTTACAACAAATAAACAAATATTGCGAATTCCTGTTTTCCGGTTTCTAAACTACATACCATCATAAATCTGCTGTAATACAGATGCGGTCTGCTTTAGCCAATTTGTTTCTTTGGTATCCCAGTCATATTTTTTCACGAGGACATCTTCGAGCATTTGCCGTCCTTTATATGCTTGTTCTGTGGAATAAAAGCAATTGATCCATTTTTTATCCAGTTTATTTTCGCTTTGAATGGTAATTCCCCCCTGGTACCAATTTAGGCAACCCGGCAATCCTGTAAAATCTATATTCGTAGCTCCTCCCTTCACAAGGCCATCGAAATAATATTTATAAAACTGCACAAATTCTTTCAGTCGTTTTTTTATTTCCTGATCGCTCTCAGCTTTTTTTGGTTTAATGCTCCATTGATAATTTTGTTTTGCAAAAGGATTTTTATTTGCATCCGGCCACCAGGTATCCGTAGATTTGTAAGTAAGTTCAGATGTATGTTTGTTTTCAAGCCGGTCTAGCAATAGCTCATCTTTATGCAAACGGTTCATGGTATAGACCGCCTTTTTGCCATTATCGAAATTTGCCTCTATTTTATTTCCATTCAACCTGAATTTTCCATAACTCATTTCACCGGCAGGATTTTCGAGCAGCGAAGAATCGGTCAGAAAAACAATTCCTGATTCAAATAAAATACCATGATCATTTGTAAAAGAAATGTCTTTTGAGGTAGGATGTTCTGCGTCCGATAATTTCCAATACTGGCAAAGAAGTTGAAATGAATCCCTTTGCAAAGTGGGTATGGTGTGAACCATTTTTTCATTTTTATCTGAAGATGGCGTTACACAATTACTAAAAAAAATTGCGAAAAAAATAATTATCAGGGGTAGTGACTTTGTCATTTTTCAAAAATAATAAAATTGAGATGAAGCGGATAATAAATGTAATTTTACCAGCTTAATTTTTATGAAAAGAAATCCAACTGATGATCCGGAAATTTTCATTCGCCATTTCATAAAATATTATCTTCACTTTATGAGACTAACGGTTTTTATTTTTCTTCTTTTTGTAACTCTTTCATCATCTGCGCAAAGAAAGACCGCGCTTATATCGGGAAAAGTTATTGATGAAAATGAGAATGTGGTAGCAGGCGCATCAGTTACTATTCTTGGAAAACAAAATGGGATCCTAACATCTGATTCAGGCAGTTTTCAAATAAAAGTTCCTGCTGAAAGAGCATTTGCACTTGTATTTTCTCATGCGGATTTCAGGGATGTTCAGAAAAATTTTTATTTAAGTGAAGGTGAAGAAGAGCAGGTAACGGTGCGGCTTTTGCGAAATAGCAAAACGCTTGAAACCGTTGTCATCAGCGAGGACAAAGAAAGAAAAGAAACCGGATTGATAAAAATAAATCCGAAAAGCGTGGTAACGCTTCCCGGCGCCACAGGGGGCGTTGAAGGATTAATTAAAATTTTGGTTGGAAGTAATAATGAGCTTACTTCTCAATATTCTGTACGTGGAGGAAATTATGATGAGAATCTTATTTATATAAATGATTTTGAAATTTACCGGCCATATCTTGTGCGTAATGGTCAACAGGAAGGGCTCAGTTTTATTAATCCGGAATTGGTAAAAAATATTGATTTTTATAACGGCGGTTTCCAGTCAAAATATGGCGATAAGATTAGCAGTGTGCTGGATATCCAATATAAAAAACCGGTATCTTTTGGCGGTTCGGTTTATGTAAGCCCACTTGAGCAAGGCTTACATTTTGAAGGTAGTTCAAAGAGCAAAAAGCTCACATGGCTCTTTGGTGTTAGGAATAAAACCTATAAAAATTTATTGAGCAGCCAGGAAACCAAAGGAAATTACGTCCCTTCTGCTTCTGATCTACAGGCCTATCTTACTTATAAGGTTACACAAAAATTGCAACTCGAAGTTTTGGGAATCATTTCGGGCTCCAGTTTTTCATTTACACCTGAATCTGCTCAAAAATCTACAGCCGTTTTTTCACCCCTATTTACCGCCAATCTTGGCCTGGATATATTTTTGGACGGTCAGGAAAAAGATATCTACAACAATAATCTAATAGGTGTTACTCTTGTACATTCTGTGAATAGGAAAGTAAAATTGAAATGGATGGCGAGCCGCTATGCGGATGTTGAAAATGAGAATTTTGATATCACCGGAGCTTATCTTTTTGGTGAAAGAAGTTTTGATAAAACGAAACCGGATTTTGGAAAGATAATCAATCCACTGGGCGCCGGAATATATCAAAATTATGCACGAAATGCACTGGATATACAGGTTTACAACTTTAGCCAGAAAGGAAGTTATGACCTGGGCAAACATTTTTTACAATGGGGAGCCGGAATAGATCATACCATTATCCACGATCATTTAAATGAATGGGAATACCAGGACAGCGCCGGATATTCTTTACCATTTAATCCAAACCAGATTAACCTGAGCAACGTTTTAAAATCCAATGAAAATCTAACCGTTGATAAATACAGTGGTTATATTCAGGATAATATTCGTTTGTCAAATACCGTTACGCGAATCACTTTGCAGGCAGGTGTAAGATTTAATTATAATTCCCTGAACAAAGAATTTCTGATAAGTCCCCGTGCACAAATCAGTTATAAGCCAGATTGGAAACGCGATATTGTTTTCAAAGCATCTGCCGGAATCTACGACCAGCCACCGTTCTACCGGGAAATGAGAAAATCTGGTGGCACAATTAATACGGCATTAAAAAGCCAGAAGAGCATTCAATATGTTGCTGGTTTTGATTATAATTTATCTTATGGCGACAGGCCAATGCGCATCACAACGGAAGCTTATTACAAATCGCTTTGGGATGTAGATCCTTATGATATTGATAATGTACGAATTCAATATTTTGGTGAAAATGATGCCCGCGCTTATGCAACCGGAATTGAAACGAGATTATTTACTGAGTTGGTAAAAGATGCTGAAAGCTGGTTCAGCATTGGGATCAGCCAGACGAAAGAAAATATTGACAATGATTTTTATTACACTTATAAAAATGCAGAGGGGGAAATTATTTCTGCAAAATCAACAGACCAGGTAGTTGCAGATAGTGTAAAAACGAATGTAGGCTGGGTAAGAAGGCCAAGCGACCGGTTGATTACTATGGGATTGTTTTTACAGGATTATTTAAGTACCAATAAAAATTTTAAAGTCCATTTAAATATGATTTATGGAAGCAACATGAGTTATAATATTCCCAATAGTGTGAGATACAGAAATGCACTCATCATAGAGCCGTATATCAGGGTGGACGTTGGTTTCAGTGCATTGTTATTAAGTGAAAAATCATTGAGGCGCAGTCATTCACCATTCAAAAGCTTTGAAAATATCTGGGCAAGCCTGGAAGTATTTAACCTGATTGATCGCGCAA
>JBQCFO010000081.1:0-2568 GCA_051959055.1 Ginsengibacter sp.
CATTGGTTCCTTTGGATGGCGGTCGTTTTGCCTCTTCAGATCTGAATGATCTGTATCGTCGTGTTATTATCCGTAACAACCGTTTAAAAAGATTATTAGAAATTAAAGCGCCTGAAGTAATCCTCAGAAATGAGAAACGTATGCTACAGGAAGCAATAGATTCATTATTTGACAACTCACGTAAATCGAATGCTGTAAAAGCAGAAGGCGGACGTGCATTAAAATCATTGAGCGATGTTTTGAAAGGAAAACAAGGGCGTTTCCGTCAAAACCTTTTAGGTAAACGTGTGGATTACTCTGGACGTTCTGTAATTGTAGTTGGTCCCGAATTAAAAATGCATGAGTGTGGTTTGCCAAAAGATATGGCCGCTGAATTGTTCAAGCCATTTATCATTCGCAAATTGATCGAAAGAGGTATCGTTAAAACAGTAAAGAGCGCCAGGAAATTAGTAGATAAAAAAGAAGCGATCATCTGGGATATTCTTGAAAATATTCTGAAAGGCCATCCGATTTTATTGAATAGGGCTCCGACGCTTCACCGTTTATCTATCCAGGCATTTCAACCTAAATTAATTGAAGGAAAAGCCATTCAGCTTCACCCGTTGGTAACTACTGCGTTCAACGCGGACTTCGATGGCGATCAGATGGCAGTGCACGTTCCCTTGAGTAGTGCAGCAATCCTGGAAGCGCAGATGCTGATGCTTTCTTCTCACAACATTTTAAACCCTCAGAATGGTACGCCAATTACCCTTCCATCACAGGACATGGTATTGGGATTGTATTACATTACCAAAGGGAAAAAATCAACACCTGAATCAGCGGTAAAAGGTGAAGGAAAGGTTTTCTATTCTCCTGAAGAGGTGATTATTGCTTACAATGAGCATAAAGTAGATCTTCATGCAGGCATCAAGGTAAAAGCAAATATCAGGAACAGCGATGGTACGCTAACCAACAAACTGATTGAAACAACTGTTGGACGGGTAATATTCAATCAGCATGTACCGAAAAATGCAGGATTCATTAATGCGTTGCTGACAAAAAAATCATTGCGGGAAATTATTGGTGATATTATAAAATGGACCAATATTCCTACTACTGCAAAATTCCTGGATGATATCAAACTGCTTGGTTTCAGAATGGCCTTTAAAGGGGGATTATCCTTTAACATCAATGACCTCATCATTCCGGATACAAAAGTATCCATGATTGAAAATGCAAGTGGTGAGGTAGATGAAGTATGGGATAACTACAATGCAGGCTTGATTACCAACAATGAAAGATACAACGGTATTATTGATATCTGGAGCCGTGTAGATACACGCCTTACAGAAACACTGATTCATGAGTTGGCTGCCGATAAACAGGGATTTAATTCAGTATATATGATGCTGGATTCCGGTGCGCGTGGTTCTAAACAACAAATTAAACAGCTTGCAGGAATCAGGGGATTGATGGCCAAGCCGCGTAAATCAGGAAGTACCGGAAGTGAAATTATTGAAAATCCGATTCTGTCGAATTTTAAAGATGGGTTGAATGTATTGGAATATTTTATCTCAACACATGGTGCACGTAAAGGGCTTGCGGATACCGCGTTAAAAACAGCGGATGCGGGTTATCTAACCAGGAGGCTTGTTGACGTGGCGCAGGATGTAGTGATCAATGAAGAAGATTGTGGCACATTAAGAGGTATTACTGTATCAGCATTGAAAGATAATGAAGATGTGATTGAACCATTATACGACAGGATTCTGGGAAGGACCTCGTTGCACAACGTGTATGATCCGGTAAGTGATGAATTGCTTGCTGAAGCCGGTTCTATTATTAATGAAGATGTAGCGCATGCAATCAACGATGCCGGAGTGGAAAGTATGGAAATCCGTTCTGTACTTACTTGCGAAAGCCGTCGTGGTGTGTGTGTAAAATGTTATGGTAAAAATCTTGCTTCCGGATATACTGCACAGAAAGGAGATGCAGTAGGTATTATTGCTGCACAATCAATCGGTGAACCAGGAACACAGCTTACCCTTCGTACATTCCACGTCGGTGGTGTGGCAGGTTCTGCGTCTGTAGAATCTACCTTAACTGCACGTTTTGATGGTACTGTTCAGTTTGACGGATTACGCACAGTTGATGCAGTAAATAATGCAGGAGAAAAGATAAAGGTAGTAATTGGCCGTACAGGTGAAGTAAGAATTATGGATGTTAAAAATGATCGTTTACTCATCAGCAATAACGTTCCATATGGCTCTACACTTAATGTAAAAGATGGCCAGAAGGTAACAAAAGGAGAAGCCATTTGTACGTGGGATCCATTCAATAACGTAATTGTTTCTGAAATTGATGGTGTGTTGAAATTCGAGAATATTATTGAAGGTGTTACCTATCGTGAAGAAGCAGATGAGCAAACCGGCCATAGAGAAAAAGTAGTAATTGAAACGAAAGACAAGGCACGTATTCCTTCTATGTTGATTGAAGGTAAAAAGGAAACCAAGTCTTATAATCTTCCTGCAGGTTCTCACATTACCATGGAAGAAGGTGAAGAGGTAAGAGCTGGCCAGGTAGTAGTGA
>JBQCFO010000082.1:0-2738 GCA_051959055.1 Ginsengibacter sp.
CTCCAAGCCGAACGTTCAGGCCGCCAAAGCCAAGCGTCCGGCTGTGGTTCAACCTTCAACCCTTTTCTCCAACACCTCTTTCCACTTTTCTTTATAAACGGGGTAGCTAAAATTTTCCATCAATAATTTCTGGTCAGGCAGATATTTTTCTTTATCCAAAATCATTTTTGTGATGGCCTCTCTCACTTCTTCATGACTTTTGGGATCTACCAATAATCCCAGTTTTCCATCGAGCAGCGCATCAGTAGAACCATCTTTATTGCCCGCAATCACCGGTTTATTATAGTACATGGCTTCTATAAATACAATCCCAAAACCTTCTTTTTCGCTGGGCATAATATAAATATCGGCAAGGTTAAAATGATCAGCAAGTTCTTCATCCGGTACAAATCCGGCAAATATCACCTGCTCCTTTAGCCCCGCTTTTTCTATCAAAAGATCAAGCCGTTTCTTTTCTTTCAAATCATATTTTCCTACAATAAGATACTTCAAACACGGATGGTCTTTTCGCAGTGCTTGTAAACTTTCTATTACCACATCATATCCTTTGTATCTTTCACGCGAAGCAAGCCGGGTAACAGTCATTAAAATGGTATCTTCCTTTTTCAACCGGTATTTCTTCAGAAGATTCTTATCTTTTTCATGATGAGCCGGTAATTCTAAAAAAGGATCGAGGCAGTTGTTCAAAACGCGGATATTCTGTTTTGGAAAACCGTTTCTTTTTGAAATTACTTCTTTGGTAAACTTACTTACCGAAACAATTTCATCACATGCACGGAGCATTCTTTTTTTGATGCCATGAAACGAGGGCCATGCTTCTATTCCATGAGTGATCAGAACCAGACGGGTTTTGGATGAAAAGATTTTGATGATATAACCAATGGGCAACAAGTTAATGTGCGTCAAAATAACTGTTTCATTCTGAATACCTTCATACAGACATCTAAAGGAAAATTTAAGTTTTTGAATACCAAAGCCTGTAAAGTTTTTTTCCGGAAAATATTTTTCATCTGCATCAGTTTTCGCATCATACATGGAACACACTTTCAGTTTGCCGCCTGATTCCTCACACAGTTCGTACAAGGCTTTTCCGGCTACTTTGCTTACTTTTTCAATACCACCGGTTTTTGAAAATGTTCTGAGTGTGAGAAATAAAATTCTTTGGGGTTTTATCTGTCCTTTCGGTTCAGGCGTAACACTTCGCACAGTTTTATTTACCATGGAAATTCCACGGTTTTTGATAAGCGCTAAAGCAAGGAACTGCGACCAATGGCGGGTTCCGGAGGCCAGATTTTTATAATCCTCCTCACCGGGAGCAATGAGGCTTTTCATAAATTCATCATTGGCCAGCCATTTTTTGAATGGAAAGCCAAAACCCATTTTGGACCTGTTCCAGACAGCTTCAGGCAATATATTTTTGAATGAATCTATCAGAAGTTGTTTGGGTAATTTACCGGCAGATTTAATAGTACTGCTTATTTGCATGGATAAATCCACGAATTCTTTGTCCAGAAACGGAACCCTGATTTCAATTCCATGCGCCATGCTCATCACATCCACATCACGCAGCAATTGATTTTGCATAAAAAGGTTCGTTTCTATCCACGATGCCTGGTTGTAGGGAGTTAAACGATCGATATTTTCTGAAACTGGGGATGCTTCCAAAATATTCCAGACCTCTTCTTCGGGCATATTTAATTTCATGGCTATTTCGTGAGGCATGAAATGGCCCCGCAGAAAAAGATATTTTCCTGTAGTGCCCCGCAACGCCAGGTAGCCAAGCCGTCTCAATCTTTTCAGTCCTGCATATTGACCTGATTTCAATAATTTGGCGGGCAGGTTTTCCAACATATTTGCTTTAGAGATGCGCCTGAAAGAAGGATAACCTCCATAAAGTTCGTCCGCGCCAATTCCAGAAAGCACGGCTTTCAACCCGTTTTCTCTTGCATATTTGCTGATAAACCAGGTATTGATACCATCGCAACCCGGCTGATCCATGGCATCAATGATGTGGGGCAGATACCGGTGAAATTCTTTTTCTTTTAATAAATACTGATTCCTTTTGCACTGCATTTGATCGAGCAAGATGTCCTGGTATTTTTTTTCAGAAAATTCTTCTTCTTCAAAAAATAAGGAAAGCGTATTCAGCTGGGTTTGTTTCTGAGAGTTTGCAAGCAATGCAATAATTCCGGAATCCAGGCCGCCACTTAGAAAAACGCCAATCGGCGCGTCTGCAATTAAATGCCGCTGTACAGATCGCTGCAAATTTTCCTGTAAAAGAGAAATGGCTTCCCCGCGGTTAATTATTTTTTTACCGGGAACATATTTTTTAAAAATAACGGTTTCCTGCTTTCCTGTATGGATGTCGTAAGATAAAAAGGAACCTTTTTGCAATGGATGCACTTTCTTTAAAACCGTTACCGGTTCAGGCAAATGTCCATAGGCCATCATATAAACAGGCCACGTTTTATTTTCTTCCCACAGGTAGGGAATTGGTTTGAAACCCCTGATTTCTGAGGCAAAAGCAACGCCTTCTTTCGTAATAGCGTAATAGAGAGGCTTGATGCCTGAGGCATCGCGTACCAAATACAGTTTTGCCTTTTGCTTATCAAAAAGAGCAAAGGCAAACATACCATTCAATTTATCAAAAGAAGCGGTACCCCAGCTGGCAAAAGCTGCTAAAATTACCTCAGTATCGCTTTCTGTTTTGAATGATATGCCTTCTTTTTTCAGATCTT
>JBQCFO010000083.1:0-11269 GCA_051959055.1 Ginsengibacter sp.
CTGACCTGAACAATGACGTAGTGGCTCAAAGCAGTTACCAGGCTTTAGTAGATTCTGCGATGGTAAACCGGCCTGATTTAAAGGTGTTAAACGCTAATATTGTTTTCAGTAATTATAATTTAAATCTTCAAAAAGCCTTTGCCAAACCTGACATAACCATTGGTGTAAGCTACGACCGGCTCGGCAGTTATGTGCAGGATTATAATGCCATTGGAATCGCTTTTCCATTGCCACTCTTTAACAGAAACCAGGGAAACATCAGAAATGCGAAAATACAAACACAGGTAAACCAGGTGCAATATGAAAGTGGTTTGGAAAAAGTAAAGAGCGACGTAACCACCAACTATATAACCGCCCTGCGCGCCGAAAAATTACTGTTGGGTTTCGATCCCACATTTGAAGAAAAAATGAAAAACCTGATTGAGCAGGTAACCATCAATTTTCAAAAAAAGAATATTACGATGCTTGAGTTTATAGACTTCTATGAATCATACAAACAAAATGTATTGCAAATGAACCAGCTCAGGTTTAATAAAATGAGCGCGTTGGAACAATTAAATTTTTCTATCGGCAAAATAATTTTTAACCAATAAAAATCATGAATATTTTAAACAGGTTCACGATTCAGTAAACGAAGAAATACTCCGATTTCTGTTTTTTTCAAAAATTTAAACTTCAGTACGATGACCAACATAAAGTTTTTCTCATTTATCACCCTTGCCATGATTACTTTTTTTAGTTGTAAAACGCAATCTAAAAATGTAGACGACCGGCAAAAATTTGTAATTTCTGATTCTTTGTTAAAAACGATTCAATTTGACACGATCATTAAATGCCCGGTGGTAAATTCTTTGACCCTTACCGGCAAAGTATCTTTCAATGAAGATAAAGTTGCGCGGATATTTCCTATGGTAAGCGGAATCATTACAAATGTAACCGTGCAATTGGGAGACCATGTAAATGCAGGACAAAGGCTTGGCGTGATCAGGAGCGGTGAGATGGCGGGCTATGGAAACGATCTGGTTACTGCAAAAACAAATGCACTCATTGCCCAAAAAAATATGGATGCTGCGGAAGATATGTACAAAAGCGGTTTGATGTCACAAAAAGATTATATCACGGCGCAGGAAATGTATAAGCAATCTCAATCCCAGCTAAACAGATCAAAAGAAGTTTTACAAATAAACGGTGGCAATACGCAGGGGAATTATATAGTGAAATCGCCAATCAGCGGGTTTATCGTTGAGAAACAAATTAATAATGACATGGCTATACGCGCTGATAATTCAAATGACTTATTTACAATTTCTAATCTCAACAATGTATGGGTACTTGCAAATGTTTATGAATCAAATATCAGCAAAGTTCATTTGGGCGATGAGGTAGAAGTCACAACCCTTTCGTACCCGGGTCGGGTGTTTCATGGTAAAATAGATAAGATACTCAATGTGCTGGATCCGGCCAATAAAGTAATGAAAATAAGAGTGGTGTTACCGAACCTCGATTATGCATTGAAACCAGAAATGTACACGAGTGTAAATGTACAAAGCAAAAGCGACAGTGAAGCGTTGTGCGTGCCATCGGCAACACTCATATTCGATCACAGCCAATATTTTGTATTGGTTTATAATAGCCCATCCAACGTGAGAATAGTCCCGGTACAGGTTATCAGCACCAATGCAAATAAAAGTTACATCACCGGCAGTGTCCGGGTAGGTGACAGGCTAATCGGATCAAATGTGGTATTAATTTATGGAGCATTAAATTCCTAAAAAAGTAAAAAAAATTTCATGTTAAAGATTTTAAAATCGATTATCGCTTTTTCCTTAAAAAGAAAATATTTTATTCTTTTTGCTACTTTGGTGTTGCTTATAGGAGGCATTATCACGTTTAGAAATATGCCGATAGAAGCATTTCCGGATGTAACAAATACAGAGATCACCATCATTACCCAATGGCCCGGAAGAAGTGCCGAGGAAATAGAAAAATTCATCACCATTCCTATTGAAATTTCTATGAACCCCGTGCAGCGCAAAACCAGCCTGCGCTCTACCAGTGTCTTTGGCTTATCTTATGTAAAGCTGATTTTTGAAGACAACGTTACCTATGAAGAAGCAAGGATACAGGTAAATAATCTGCTTGCAAATGCTGACCTTCCTCCCGGCATACAACCCGCAGTGCAACCGCCCACCGGCCCTACCGGGGAAATATACCGCTATTCACTAAAAAGCAAAACCCGGGATGTAAGGGAATTAAAAACATTACAGGACTGGGTAGTGGACCGGCAATTAAGATCGGTACCCGGCGTAGCGGATGTGGTTAGTTTTGGCGGAGAAAGTAAGGCTTATGAAATACAAGTGGATCCGGGCAAATTAAGTAACCTGGGCATTTCGCCCTTAGATGTCTATAATGCCGTTACAAAAAGCAATATTAATATCGGGGGCGATGTTATTAATGTAAATAACCAGGCCTATGTAGTTCGTGGCATTGGTTTATTGAATGACATCAATGAAATAAAAAACATCATTATCGAAAACGTGAATGGCATTCCCGTTTTGGTAAAAGACGTTGCAGATGTTGAATTATCCAACCTTCCACGCCTGGGGCATGTGGGAAGAACCGATGCCATTGTAGATTCTTCAGGAAACAGAACTACATCCAACGAAGATGATGTAGTGGAAGCCATTGTACTCATGCGAAAAGGTGAAAATCCAAGTGTCGTGATCAAAGCCCTGAAGGCGCGTGTTGAGAAAGTGAATGAGCAGGTATTGCCCCAGGATACTAAAATAGTGCCTTACTACAACCGTGAAGATTTGATAAATTATGCCACAGGCACGGTACTGCACAACCTGGTCGAAGGCATATTGCTGGTTACATTAATCGTATCTCTTTTTATGTTTAACTGGCGCACTACACTGATCGTTTCCATTGTAATTCCTCTTTCCCTTTTATTCGCTTTTATTTGTTTGCGGCTGATGAATATGTCGGCCAATCTTTTGTCTTTGGGCGCTATTGACTTTGGAATCATCATAGATGGTTCGGTAGTAATGGTAGAAGGAATTTTTGTAGTTCTCGATCAAAAGGGTAAAGAATTTGGTATGGAGCGATTCAACAAGATGGCCAAAATGGGAATTATTAAAAATAAAGGAGCAGAATTAGGTAAAGCCATCTTTTTTGCCAAACTGATCATCATTGCCGCACTTGTACCGATATTCTCTTTTCAAAAAGTAGAAGGAAAGCTGTTTTCGCCACTTGCTTACACCCTGGGATTTGCATTACTAGGTGGCTTAATTCTAACCCTTACTTTGGTCCCGGTTCTCATCAGCATGCTATTGCGCAAAAACGTTCATGAAAAACACAATCCAATCGTAAACAAGATCAGTAAATACATGTTGTTTGGATTCGACTTTTCTTATAAATATCGAAAAGTGGCCGTTATTTCTTCAATCATGATTATTGTGCTTGGATTATTTTCTTTTAAATTTCTGGGCACCGAATTTTTGCCAACCCTCGACGAAGGTTCTATCTGGCTAAGGGTTCAATTGCCTTACAGTATTTCATTGAATAAATCGGTAGAAGTAGCCAAACAGGTACGGGATAAAATGATCGCCTTTCCGGAGGTAAAAAATATTGTGTCACAAACGGGAAGGCCGGATGACGGAACGGATGTAACCGGTTTTTATAATAACGAATTTGATGTAATTCTCTATCCTGAAGATCAATGGATTCACAAAATCAGTAAGGAAAAACTGATAGACAGTATGAGCAAAGTGCTATCGGTAATACCCGGTGCCGATCTTAATTTTTCCCAACCGATTTCAGATAATATCGAAGAAGCAGTATCTGGAGTAAAAGGATCGATTTGTGTAAAAATATTTGGGGATTCATTGAATTATATGGAGCAAAAAGCCGATGAGGTTTATAATGTTTTAAATACAGTAAAAGGGATAGAAGATTTGGGTGTAATACGGAACCTGGGACAACCGGAGCTCGACATTGATCTGGATCAGCAAAAGATGGCCTTGTACGGAGTGGCTACAGCGGATGCTAATGCAGTGATAGAAATGGCCATTGGTGGAAAAGCTGCGTCCCAGCTTTACGAAGGAATCCGCAAATTTGATATAAGGGTTCGTATTCCGGAAGAATATAGAAAATCTGAAAAAGAAATTGGTGAACTGATGGTGCCAACGGAAAGCGGTTCAAAGGTGCCGGTGAAGGAAATTGCCAACATCAGTACCAAAAGCGGGCCCTGCCTCATATTCAGGGATGATAATGAAAGATATTCGGCCGTAAAATTTTCGGTACGCGGACGTGATATGGGAAGTGCCATCAGAGAAGCACAGCAAAAAATGAGAGCCAATGTGAAATTGAAAAATGGTTACTCCATGGTATGGCAGGGAGATTTTGAAAACGAACAACGTGCTACGAAACGTTTGCAGGAGGTCGTTCCAATCAGCCTATTGTTGATTTTTCTTTTGTTGTTCACGATGTTTGGCAATTTTAAAGATGCAGGATTGGTATTTCTGAATGTACCTTTTGCTATAGTGGGTGGCATCGCCGCTTTATTCATTACCGGCACCAATTTTAGCATTTCTGCCGGTATTGGCTTCATTGCGTTATTTGGAATTTGTATCCTGTTTGGAGTATTAATTATTACAGAGATAAAACACAATCTTGAAAAATCCAAAAGAGGACATCCTGTCTATTTGCATCATGCCATCAGAGCGGGAGTTTTTGCCCGCGTAAGGCCGGTAGTGATGACTGCTTTTATGGATATTGTCGGGTTATTACCTGCTGCAATTTCTACCGGTATCGGTTCCGAAAGTTCCCGTCCGCTGGCTCGTGTAGTAATTGGCGGAATTATTTGTGCTATGTTTTTTTCCATCTGGATTTTTCCACTCTTTTTTGAAAGAGCGTACCGCAATGTAGATCCTCGGCATTTGGAAGAAACAGGTGAGCACGAGATGTTATAAGTTGAAAGTCAAAAGTTGAAGGGTGCAATTCGAACCTTTAATTTGAATGTTGAACATTAGACATAATAGTAAAATGAAAGTCAGTGAGAATAAGAATGTCTGTTATTTATTTGTTTACTGAAAAATAATACTCTTCTTTTTAATAAATTTCATCTGATAAAAAGCGTCAATTTTTGGCATTTTTTTGACCATCAATTTTAATTTTTTTTTAACAAATGCGATTTATTTCTACCTTCGGAAAAGATATTCTTTCCAATGAAACTACTTTTACAAAAAATACAATATCTCGGCGACCAGGAATCTTTTAAGCAATTTTACCAGTTATTTTTTTTCAGGCTTTACCAGTTCGCGTATTCTTATGTTTATTCAAAAGATATCGCAGAAGAAGTGGTGAACGATGTCTTTCTCTCTTTTTGGCAGAAAAGAAAAACATTTAATAAAGACCACCGGTATTTTGATATTCGCAGATGGATGATCCGGAGCAGGGTTATACGGATGTAATGGCTGTACAACCACTGTATAGGATGAATCCGGATCATACAACCGCGGCCAATCCTACTTATAGCATCGTAGATGTCCAGCAGAGGGCGTGGAATCCCCGCTTTTATTTCCTTCCCATTGCTTTGGATGAAATGAACCGGAATAACAAACTGGTTCAAAATCCGCTGTATTAGATTTCGGTTAGTTAAAGGTGGTACCGAAATGTTACCACCTTTTTTAAAATTTCAATATTCAACATGAAACAAAAATTCGTCGTATTTGTTTGTTTGCTGCTCATTGCCGGAGCTAATTATGCCCAGCCAAACACTACCATCCAATTTGATAATAATTGGACTTTTCTTTTAGGAGCAGCACAGGGAGCAGAGCAACCGGCATTTAATGATTCATCCTGGAGAAAAATTGATCTTCCACACGATTGGAGCATTGAAGATTTGAAAGGAACAAATTCTCCTTTTAATAAATACGCCATCAGCCAGGTAAGCGGAGGATTTACTACCGGCGGTACGGGCTGGTATCGTAAAAAATTTCTCATTCCGTCAGAAGATAAGGGCAAAAAAACTTTTATTCAGTTTGATGGGGTTTATATGAATGCCGATGTGTGGATCAACGGACATCATCTTGGAAATCATCCTTATGGCTATACCAGTTTTATCTATGATTTAAGCGATTATCTAAAATATGATTCTGCCAATGTAATTGCTGTAGAAGTAAAGAATGAAGGGCAAAACAGCCGTTGGTATTCCGGTTCCGGTATTTATCGCCATGTATGGCTGAAGAAGATGGACCCGGTGCATGTTTCTCAATGGGGAATTTTTATCACAACACCTGAAGTTAATAACACTGCTGCGAGAGTGAATTGCAAAGTAAATGTGATAAACGAAACAACGCAGCCCCAGTCAATTCGTGTGATTACTAAATTTCTAAATCCGGCAGGAGTCGCGGTTGCAACTGCCAATGAAGCAAAAAACACTTTGACTGCCGGTAAATCTTTTGAATTTAACCTAAACGCTTCTGTCAAAAACCCACAATTGTGGTCGTCTGAAAAGCCTGCATTGTATAAGGCAATAACGTCTGTTTATAAAAATGATAAATTGGTAAGTTCTGACACAAACAGTTTTGGAATCAGAACCATCTCGTTCAATGTAAATAATGGATTTCAGTTAAATGGGAAAATGCTAAAACTCAAAGGCGGTTGCTTTCACAACGACAACGGCCCGCTCGGATCCAAACAATATGATCGGGCAGAAGAAAGAAAAGTTGAATTGCTGAAAGCAAGTGGCTTCAATGCAATAAGATGCAGTCACAATCCACCCAGCCCTGCGTTTTTAGAAGCTTGCGATCGCCTGGGAATGCTGGTAATGGATGAGGCATTTGATTGCTGGAATTATGGCAAAAATCCGTATGATTACCATTTATATTTTAAAGAATGGTGGAAAAAAGATGTGGAAAGTATGATTTTAAGAGATAGAAATCATCCTTCAATCATTATGTGGAGCATTGGAAATGAAATTCCTGAACGGGGCACTGCCGAAGGAGTAGCAACCGCTAAACTACTGTCAGATTATATAAAAAGCCTTGACAGTACCAGGGCGATCACATCTGCGGTGAATGATTTAAGAGAAGATAAAGACCCGTACTTTGCTCAACTGGATGTAGCCGGATACAATTACGCGGCCGGTGGAGATCCTTCAAAAGATGTGTATGCAACCGATCATAAAAGAGTGCCCTCGCGAATTATGGTTGGTACAGAATCATTTCCGCTGGAGGCTTTTGACAGCTGGATGAAAGTGCTCGATCATCCTTATGTAATTGGTGATTTTGTATGGACTGCGTATGATTACATCGGCGAAGCAAGCATAGGATGGCTTGGCTATTTTCAAAAACAAAGTTTTTTCCCATGGAACCTGGCGTATTGTGGCGATATTGATATTTGCGGCTGGAAGCGGCCCCAATCATATTACAGGGACGCTCTGTGGAAACCGGATCAGCTTTCCGTTTTTGTAACGCCGCCGGTACCAACGTTTGCCGAAAATCCGGATAAAGAACCATGGTCCAAATGGAATTGGCTTGATGCGCGCAGCAGTTGGAATTGGGAAGGCTATGAAAACAAGCCAATTGATGTCACAGTGTATTCTTCCTGTCCGCAGGTAGAATTGTTTTTGAACGGAAAATCTTTGGGTAAAAAAGTGACTAATCGTTCCACAAAATATATGGCCTCCTGGAATGTGCCTTATGAAAAAGGTATAATAAAAGCCGTAGGATATGATTCTAAAAATAAAATAATTAACTCTGCTCAACTGGTCACCGCTTCCAATCCTGCAACGATAAAATTGACAGCAGACCATTCAAAAATTAAAGCAAATAATGAGGACTTAAGTTATGTAACGGTTGAATTATTAGATGCAAAAGGCAACCTGAATCCAACAGCAGAAAACCTTGTACAATTCAAAATAGATGGGCCAGGTACGATAGCCGGTGTCGGCAATGCAAACCCGGTAAGCCTTGAAAGTTACCAGCAGCCACAACGAAAAGCGTGGAATGGAAAATGCCTGGCAATCATCAAATCAGGAACTGCTGCAGGCACCATTAAAGTAACAGTAACATCTGAAGGGATGAGTCCTGCATCTGTAAACATAAATGTTGAATAGAGATTCCAAAATGAAACGTGTTGAAACCGCACAAATTTTTCAACCAGTTTCAACACGTTTTTATTTCCCTGCAATTCGTTATTTTAATTCCAAAACCACTACTGAAAACGGCGGGATTTTCACCTTTATTACATCGCCTTTTAAAGAAGCTCCGGAAAAGACCTGCGGCTTTATTTTCCCAGGGTTTTCAAAGGTATTATGATCTTGTATTTTTGGTGAAGTAAGCATTCTGCCGCTTATGTTTTTATATTTATTGCCTTCAACTTTTATAGAAATACTTTCTTCTTTTGCAGAATTAATATTGGCAAGTGAAATATGAACGGCACCTGTTGAATCCTTCGAAGCTGATGCTGAAACAGCCGGCAATTTCTCATTGCCGTAGGAATAGTCATCCGTATTGACAACAATGGGAATTAATTTCGCATCCTGGTGCACATTGTACATCTCCATTACATAATACGTCGGTGTAAGAATTATTTTTTCTTTGTTGGTTAATATCACAGCCTGCAATACATTAATCGTTTGCGCGAGATTTGCCATCTTCACCCTGTCACAATGATTATTGAATATGTTCAGCGTAGCAGCCGCTATCATTGCATCACGCATGGTATTTTGCTGATAAAGAAACCCGGGATTGGTTCCCGGCTCTACATTATACCATCCTCCCCATTCATCCACTATAAGCGCCACTTTCTTCTCCGGATCATACTTGTCCATAATGGCAGCATGTTTTGTTACCAGCTCATTCATAAACAAGGCTGATTTCATGGTGGCAAAATATTGTTGCTCACTAAAATCGACAGCCGAACCTTTATTATTCCAGTCGATAACTGCATAATGATGAAGCGCGATTCCTTCGAGTAAATTGTGCGGTATATCACCCATCATCACATCTGTCCAGTGATAGTCAGCAGAATTGGCTCCGGATGCAATTCTGAATATTTTGTCATTGGTCCAGCCACTCATAAATGTGGCATACTTCCTGAAAATATTTGCGTAATATTCTGCGGTCATGTTGCCTCCGCATCCCCACGCTTCATTACCCACGCCCCAATATTTTACATTCCACGGCTTGTCGCGGCCGTTCTTTCTTCGCCAGTCCGACATCGGGCTTTTGCCATCAAAATTTACATATTGCACCCATTCTGAAAGCTCCTGCACCGTGCCGCTGCCTACATTTCCTGCCAGGTAAGGATCAGCGCCAAGCCGTTCGCACATGTTCAAAAAATCGTGAGTACCAAAACTATTATCTTCTGTAACACCGCCCCACCAGGTGTTTACCATCGTTGGCCTCTTTGCCTTATCGCCTACGCCATCTTTCCAATGATAGGTATCTGCAAAACAACCGCCCGGCCAGCGCAATAATGGTATTTTCATTTTTTTCAATGCAGCGATTATATCATTTCTGACACCGTCAGTATTCGGAATAATTTTATTAGAGTCCCCCACATAAAAACCGTCATAAATACAACGGCCAAGGTGCTCTGCAAAATGACCATAGATATTCTTGTTAATGGTTTCCGCTGTAGAATCGGCTTTAAGAATAATCGAAGTTTGGGCACAGGCAATATTTCCCCAAAAGAGCATGGCTCCAAAAACAAAAGATTTCATGTTCAGATGATATTTATTGGTTAAAAAAAGACAGGTAATGAAAAACAATTATAAAGCAATTTAGGCCTTTCTTGTTGCCTTTCAAAAATTAATTGTCATAATGACAATATTAAGTAACCGATAGAGGAGCTTTGGAATTATTTGGTTGTATCGAATATGAGGGGGCAGCAAAAACCGTTTCAATTAATTTTGAAAAAGGAATAACGATTATTTGTTTGTTTACTGATTGTCTTTTGAACGAAGCCATCAAATCTTTGCAATGGTGCAAATCCTTTTATTAATCGTGTTTAATAATGCTGTCTTCGTCCTGCTTCTTTCTTGCCTTTTTCTTCAAATAAAAGTTGCGGTAAATAATAATTACAACAACAACCATTACCACAAAGGCAATACTGATACCTGTGAAAAACATTGGCGTTTTGTTTAAGATAAATTAAATAAATTTCCGGTAACTAGTCCTCAATTATACTGCCAAAATCAGTCAAGGTTAAAAGGCATACCGAGTTTGAAAATCAATTTTTTATTTTTGACAACCTGGGAATAAGCATCGGGACATTTAAAATATACGCCTCATATTTTTCGCCAAATTCCTTTACCAGTTTTTTTTCTTCAAATGAGATACCGATGAGAACATAAAGAGTCAACAATGTGGCAGCAATCAAATTGTTGAGAAAAGGAAAAACAAAAAACAGTCCCCAGACAAATAAAATAGTGCCCGAATATAAAGGATGCCTTACGAAACGATGAATGCCATCCACCTTCAATTCTGATGCAGGAACCGGTGTAAAAATAGAGCGCACGCCGCTCAGCAGCATAAAGTATTTTTTGATGGAAATGAACATGATGACGATGCCCGGAAAAACTAAAAAAACAATGGCAATGTATTTTATCCCAGCCGATTTTATGAGCAACGGGCTTTCAAAAGAATATTGAAAATATAATAAGCCAACTAAACCGACAAAAGCGAAAATGGTATAAGCCAGACGATAGTAACGAAAATATTTTTTCATCCTTCTTTCAAAAAAATATTTGACCGAAGCAGCCGCAAGAATGCTGTGAAGCGTATAATAAATGATCCACAATAGTATGAGCAAAAAATAGTTCATTGGCTAATAAAATACAAATCTCACGTATTTCTTACTTTATTGGGGTGCAATTTTCTTCGTATATATATCAGCGTTATATCACTTCTTATCCACCACCACATACACAACCGACCTCGCCGGCAAAGCAACTTTTATCCCGTTTTTTGTTTCTGCAGAATAGGCTTTTAATGTTGCATACGAAGATGGGCCGCCTGAAATCCCCTCCGGGCCTTTTCCGTTTACAAAAACCTTTCTTGAAAAATCGCCATTATCTGTTCCGCCGGTCAATCTGTAAAAATAAAACCGGTTTCCAAAGTAGGCATTGGAAGTGATGCTCACATTTTGTGTGCCCGTTCCTTTGTTGACAAGAATAACTCCTTTTTCGCCGGATGAAAAAGAAGATGCAAAAGATAAAACGTCAGAAGTACCGCTGACAGTGGATTTCAACACTCTG
>JBQCFO010000084.1:0-6870 GCA_051959055.1 Ginsengibacter sp.
AAAGGAAGAAAGAAAAATGAAAATGTGAACGTGTTGATTGTTCCGGGCTCGCAACAAGTGTCTGCACAATTATCCGCAGAAGGCCTTGATGTTATTTTAAATGAAGCAGGGTGTAAAATAAGGCAGGCAGGTTGCAGCGCATGTTTAGGAATGAATGAAGATAAAGTTCCCGCAGGAGAATATTGTATTTCTACCAGCAACCGAAACTTTGAAGGCAGACAGGGCGCAGGATCCAGAACTTTATTAGCAAGCCCTTTGACAGCTGCTGCTGCTGCCATTACGGGAGTTGTGACTGATGTCAGAGAATTTTTAAATTAAGAAAATGAAGCCACTTAAAAATATACAAAGCACCTTTATTCCATTGCCGGAAGAAAATATCGATACTGATCAAATCATTCCTGCAAGATTTTTAAAATCAACTTCCCGCGAAGGATTTGGAAAAAACCTTTTTCGCGACTGGAGATATTTTAATAACAGTGAAGCACAACCAAAACCTGATTTTATTTTAAACAAATCCGAATACACCGGTTCTATTTTAGTTGCAGGAAAAAATTTTGGTTGCGGTTCTTCACGTGAACATGCAGCATGGTCTTTGCTTGATTATGGTTTCAATGTGGTGGTATCCAGTTTTTTTGCGGATATTTTTAAAAATAATGCATTAAATAATGGTGTACTTCCGGTGCAGGTGAGCGATATATTTTTACAAAAAATATTCGCTCTCGAAAATGGTTCAACACTTTCTGTTGACCTGGAAAATCAGACCATCTCAATAGATGCAACAGGAGAACAGGAGAAATTTGATATTAACAATTATAAAAAAACCTGTCTGCTGAATGGTTATGACGATATTGATTATTTATTGAGCATAAAGCAGGACATCATAAATTTTGAAAAGACGCTTGCCTAAAAAATAAATCATGCAAACTCCATCAATCTTAGTAAAAGACCTTGTTGTGAAAACACAGGGCATTACTGTGCTTGATGGAATTTCTTTTTCTCTTCTTTCGAATCAGCACCTGGCAATTCTTGGTAGGACCGAAAGCGGCAAAACAACTTTAGCAAAAGCAATTGCAGGAAAAATTCACTTTTCCGGAAATATTTTTACAGGTTGTAGAAATATAAAAGGAAGGCATACACGAATAGAATTAGTAGAGCAGCGGTATTCATTCAAAAACTTATCCGGTGTTTCTGACTTTTACTATCAACAACGTTTCAATAGTTTTGATTCCGGCGATGCTCCCACGGTTCTGGAAGAATTACTAAAAATAACGCAGGACAGTAAAGAAACAAATAACATCAATTCTGTTTTAGAAGATATAGGAATTTTTCATCTGAAGAATGCACCACTTATTCAATTGTCAAGCGGCGAGCATAAGAGATTTCAATTGGCAAAAGCACTGCTAAATCCGCCTCAGATGCTGATTTTGGACAATCCTTATACCGGACTTGATATTTTAGCAAGGAAAAAACTTAATAAAATACTGGAAGATATTTCTGAGAAAGGCACACAAATTATTTTAATTCCCGGCACGTTTTCAATTCCGGATTTTATTACTGATATCGCTTTTCTTCAAAATAAAAAAATGATTTTTTTTGGGAGAAAAGAAAATTATTATGCCTTTGGCGAGGACACCATCGATGGCAACGATTTTTGCGCACTTCATGAGGATACCAACCGTGGCAATGAAGAAAAATTGATTCATTCCCGAGAAACACAAATATTTTATAACACAGAGCTATTGCCGGCTTCAAACGAAAATTTTCAATTTGAAACAATAGTTGAAATGAAAAATATTCATTTGAATTATGGAGAGCACATTATTCTAAAAAACCTCAACTGGAAAATAGAACATGGAGAAAAATGGCTATTAAAAGGCAGAAACGGAGCTGGCAAATCTTCTTTGCTGAGCCTGCTAACCGGTGACCATCCGCAGGCATATTCCAATGAAATTTATTTATTTGGAAAACGAAGAGGAAGCGGTGAAAGTATCTGGGACATCAAGCAAAAAACAGGATATATTTCTCCTGAATTGCATGCTTATTTCGACAAAAATATCACCTGTTTCAATGCGATTGGTTCCGGATATTTTGACACAATTGGTTTGTTTAAAAAATTAAGTACAACACAACACAACAACATACTTCAATGGTTGGATTTTTTACAACTTTCTCATGTGTCAAAAAAGCCTTTACATTCAATTTCGACCGGGCTCCAACGGATGATTTTGCTTGCAAGGGCACTGGTAAAAAATCCGCCATTGTTAGTTTTGGATGAGCCATGCCAGGAACTTGATGAGAAACAAAGCACTCAATTTGTTTCTTTAATCGACCACATTTGTACCGGATCAAATAAAACTTTAATTTATGTAAGTCATGATATAAGCAATGTTCCATCATGTATTGAAAAGGTATTGTTATTAGAAAAAGAAGGACAAAAAATTTATTCGGTAAATCAACAAGCAGAACTTGCCATAGCATAAACAAATGATTTTATAAAGAAATAAAACCGCACAGCGAAGAAAAAAATGAACAAGAACATAACCGTTATTCCGGGAGATGGCATTGGTCCGGAAGTAACCCGTGAAACTTTAAAAGTATTAAATGCAGTTGGCGCCAAATTTCATCATGAATTTAATTTCACTCACTGCCTCATGGGCGGAATTGCCATTGAAAAAACAGGTGAACCATTGCCGCAGGAAACAATAGACAGTTGTCATAAAAGTGATGCCGTTTTATTAGGGGCAATCGGGCTTCCCAAATACGACAACAATCCTTCATTGAAAGTGAGGCCTGAACAGGGTTTGCTAAAATTGAGAAAAGAATTACAATTATTTGCAAATATTCGCCCGGTATCCACATACAAATCTTTGCATCACCTTTCACCTTTAAAAGAAAAACAATTAGTTGGGGTGGATTTTATTATTTATCGCGAGCTAACCGGTGGTATTTATTTTGGAAAAAAAGAATTGAATGAAGCAGGAACGGAAGCTTCGGATTTATGCATTTATAATAATGACGAAATAAGCAGAATTGCTAATCTGTCATTTGCAGCAGCTCAGAAAAGAAAGAAAAAATTAACCCTCGTTGATAAAGCAAATGTTTTAGAAACATCGAGACTTTGGAGGAAAAATATCCAGGAAATTTCAAAAAATTATCCGGATGTAAAAGTGGATTATATGTATGTAGATAACGCCTCTATGCAAATTATTGTCAATCCAAAGCAATTTGATGTAATCCTTACAGAGAACATGTTTGGCGATATTTTAAGTGATGAGGCAAGCGTGATAAGCGGCTCATTGGGATTGCTTCCTTCATCATCAATAGGAGAAGTAAATGCTTTGTTTGAACCCATTCATGGCTCTTATCCTCAGGCGGCAGGAAAAGATATTGCAAATCCAATTGGCTCTATTTTATCCGGTGCGTTGATGATGGAATATTTTGGTTTGAGTGAAGAAGCAAAATCCATCAGAGATGCGGTTGACTGGACATTGAATAATGGTTTTGTAACAAAAGATATTGACCCTGTCAATTCATATTTTACTTCCACCATTGGCGAGTTGGTAAGCAATTATATCAGCAATGATATTCCCCAACATTCAAACATCCGGAATATGGCTTTAGGACAGGCGACAATTATTTAATAAAAAGGTTTTAATAAAAAGGTTGCCAACTTTCGAAAGTTGTCAACCTTAAAAAAAGTTCTTTGTTTTTTTAAAAGGGTATGGTAAGTTTGCCAAACAATTTTCACCAATGTTGACAGGCAAAATACTTAATGGCATATCAAATGGTTCAGCAGTTATTATTGCTGTCATCGTCATTATTATATCCTTAAACGGAGGTGGAATCACTATTTAAAAAAAATAATTTTTCAAAATAGCCCGCCTCCAAAAAGAAGCGGGTTTTTTTATTTAAACCCTTTTCAAAATAGATTTTATGTATTACAATGACAACACTTTTATTTTTTTAAACGGAGAAATTGTAAAAGCTTCCGAAGCAAAAATTGATTTGTATGGACAGACGCTACACTATGGCTATGGCGTGTTTGAAGGAATCCGTTCTTATAAAACAGCCGAAGGAAAAACAAAGATTTTTAAAGATGAAGCACACTTTGAAAGATTAAAGAATTCCGCGGATGCCCTCAATATTCCATATGTATGGAACAATGATGATTTAATAAAAGCAACGTATGAAATTTTGAAATTGAATAATTTACAGGACGCTTATATCAGGCCGTTGGTATATGCTCCTGCAAATATGAGTTTTGTCCGGAATAGTAAATCTTTTATTGTAATTGAGACATGGGAAATGAAACCTTTCCTGGGTGATGAATTATTAAGTGTGATGACATCTTCTTTTGAAAGGCCCAATCCAAAAGGTTTTAAAATAGAAGCAAAGGCAACAGGCCATTATGTAAATTCTATTCTTGCATCACAGGAAGCAAAAGCAAAAGGTTATGACGAAGCATTATTAAAGGATATGAAAGGTTTTGTAGCGGAAGCGCCCGGAGCAAATTTTTTTGTTGAAAAAAATAATACTTTATACACGCCTCAAACAGGAAATATTTTACCAGGCATTACAAGAGCTACTGTTCTTGAAATATGCGCCCAGCTTGGTTTTAATACCGTTGAAAAAAATATCACCCTTGCTGAAGTGCATGGAGCGGACAGCGCTTTTTTCTGTGGAACAGCAGCAGAAGTAATTGGAATCGCTTCGCTTGATAAAATTTTATTTAGAAAGGAATGGAATGATTCTCTTGGGAGCGCGATTCAGAGGGAATATAAAAATCTAGTGACAGAAAAAAAGAAACACGAAAAATTAGAAACAGCATAATTAGTTAAGAATTAAAATTTATAGTAAACAAACAAATAAACCAGATTTCAATTTACAAATGAGCAATAATCTACAACATACAGAACTGAATAAATACAGCAAAATTCTCACGCAAGACGAAACGCAGCCTGGAGCACAAGCCATGTATTACGGCATTGGATTGACAGATGATGATTTGAAAAAAGCACAGGTGGGAATTGTAAGTATGGGTTTTGATGGAAACACGTGCAATATGCATTTAAACGGCCTTGCACAAATGGTAAAAGAAAGTGTTTGGAAAAGTAATTTGGTTGGATTGATTTTTAATACCATTGGTGTTAGTGATGGAATGGCGAATGGAACTGATGGAATGAGATATTCGCTTGTAAGCCGCGATGTTATTGCAGATTCTATTGAAACGGTTTGTGGTGGCCAATATTATGACGGATTAATTGCTCTTCCAGGTTGTGATAAAAATATGCCCGGATCAGTAATGGCGATGGGAAGATTAAACCGGCCTTCAATTATGATTTATGGCGGCACAATCGCCCCCGGGCATTATAAAGGAGAAGACCTGAATATTGTCTCAGCATTTGAAGCTTTGGGACACAAAATTGCCGGTGATATTACTCCTGAAGATTTTAAAAATGTAGTTCGTCATGCGTGTCCCGGTGCCGGTGCTTGCGGGGGTATGTACACGGCCAATACGATGGCTGCAGCTATCGAAGCTTTGGGAATGAGTTTGCCTTATTCTTCTTCTAATCCTGCATTGAGTGAGGATAAGAAGAAGGAATGCCAGGATGCAGGGAAAGCGATTTTAAATTTATTGGAAAAAGATATCAAGCCTCGTGATATCATGACCAGGCAAGCATTTGAAAATGCAATTACTCTTGTAATGGTTCTTGGCGGCTCTACCAACGCAGTCCTGCATTTGATTGCTATGGCAAAAAGCGTGGATGTGGAATTAACGCAGGATGACTTTCAAAAGATTAGCAATAAAATCCCGATGCTGGCAGATTTCAAACCGAGTGGAAAATACTTAATGCAAGACCTTCATCAGTACGGCGGTGTGCCGGCAGTGATGAAATATTTATTAAATGAAAATCTATTACACGGCGATTGTCTGACAGTTACAGGAAAAACAATTGCAGAGAATTTAGAAAATATTGCCCCGATTGATTTTGAAAAGCAGGATATTATTCATTCTTTACAAAATCCAATCAAAAAAACAGGCCATTTGCAAATCTTATATGGCAATCTTGCCGAAGGTGGAAGCGTAGCAAAGATTACCGGGAAGGAAGGTGAAAAATTCTCCGGGCCAGCCAGAGTTTTTCATGGCGAACAACATTTGATTGAAGGTATTAATTCAGGAAAAATAAAACATGGGGATGTAGTAGTAATAAATTATGTAGGGCCAAAAGGTGCACCTGGAATGCCGGAAATGTTGAAACCCACATCAGCGCTCATCGGAGCCGGGTTGGGTAAGAGTGTGGCATTAATTACAGACGGAAGGTTCAGTGGAGGTACTCATGGTTTTGTCGTCGGACACATAACTCCCGAAGCTTTTAACGGTGGATTAATAGGACTGGTAGAGGATGATGATGAAATTGAAATTGATGTTACGGTGAACAAGATTAATCTCAAAGTGAGCCATGAAATCATTACAGAAAGAAAGAGAAAATGGAATCGTCCCGATTTAAAAGCAAGTAAAGGCGTATTACTAAAGTATGCGTATTGCGTAAGCAGTGCAGCGGAAGGATGTGTAACAGATGAATTAGAATCAATAAAGAAAACGCAGGAAGAAAAAGAGCAGGAAGAAAACAGAATTGCAGAACGCGCTATTTAATTTTAAATTCATTTTAAAATTAATACTATGCAAGTGCAATTTATCCAACAAAAGATTTTTGAAGTAAGGGGACAAAAGGTGATGCTTGATTTTGACCTCGCAACTTTATATGAAGTAGAAACAAGAGTGTTTAACCTTTACAGAACATGGAGTAACAATGCTCGCAAGTGTTTTAAAAAGTACTGTAGCAAGGAAAATGAATATTGCAATTGTTC
>JBQCFO010000085.1:0-5330 GCA_051959055.1 Ginsengibacter sp.
TGAGACAGCGGCGTGGGGAATTACAAACCAGGATTCCTTTTACAATCAGATTCATATTGTAGAAAGTGAATTTTCAGCAGCAGAAACGTTGCAAAAAATTTTACAGATTGAAGAAGAGATGGGAAGAGTGAGAACGATAAAAAACGCTGCAAGAATTATCGATATTGATATATTATTTTTTAATGAAGAAATAATTAATAACCCAAATCTTATCATTCCGCATCCGCAAATTGCAAATCGGCGTTTTGTTTTAATTCCGCTGAATGAACTGGCTCCAAAAATGATTCATCCTGTTTTGAAAAAGAATATCCATGAACTTTTGGAAGCCTGTCCGGATAAATTATCTGTTGTACCGGCGTTTTAAAAATTAAATAAAATAAGAAAACAGGATATTTGTCGCTTTACTGTGAAATTTGACATGAATTAAATGAATTATCATTTCATTACTATCGAAGGAAATATCGGTGCGGGCAAAACAACCCTTGCTCATTTACTTACCAGGCATTTTAATGCCAGGCTGATCCTTGAAGAATTTGCGGAGAATCCATTCTTACCTAAATTTTATGAAAACCGCGAGCAATATGCTTTTCCGCTGGAGCTTTTTTTTATGGCTGAGAGATACAAGCAATTGAAAGAACTGCTGCAAACGAAAGATCTCTTTCACAACGTAACCATTTCTGATTATCTTTTTACCAAATCCTTGTTGTTTGCTAAAGTGAATTTGGCAGAACAGGAATTTTTACTCTACCAAAAATTATTTGACATTATCAATCCGCAATTGATACAACCTGATTTGCTGATTTATCTTCATGCACCCGTTTCAAAATTGAAAGAAAATATCAAAAAAAGAAACCGTTCTTATGAACAATCTATTGACCCAGAATATCTTTTTACCTTGCAGGAAACTTATACTCAGTATCTGAAACAATATAAAATTAAAACCCTTTTTATTGATGTATCAAATGCAGATTTTTTAGGAAATGAAAAACATTTGCAAGCTGTGTTGGATGCTCTGGATAAGGATTATGATTCAGGATTAAATTATCTGATGATCCCATAACTTTGGGCACAAATCAGCTTATATTATATTGAGTAAATTTAATTTCTCCATGACAATAAAATAAAAAGTTGCCCGCTTTAAAAAAGGGGCAACTCTTTATTTTAATGCTATCCTAAAAATTTAAAGTTACTCTTCCAAACACATATCTTCCATTGTATCCAAATTGCGACACCGCTCTTGAATAAGTAAACCTGCCGGTAGAAGTATTGTTGTAATGTGTTTGCTTATCAGGATATATATCAAACAAATTGTTTGCACCAATATTTACTGTTATGTATTTACAGATGCTATAGCTGAAACTCAGATCTGTAATAACTTTACCGCTAAATGTTTGATCTAATGACTCGAGAGTGTTATTATCAAAGGCATTAGGCGCCATCACTGAGCTGGATGAAGTATCAACGAGAGAAGTTACTTTTCCGAAATAAGCCAATCTTAATAGGGTTCCAAATTTTCCAACACGGTACTGAATTGTCAAAATATCCTTTGTTTGAGGACTTTGTGTTTCGATGCGTGATACATCGGCCCTTGTAAAATATTTCGCCACCTGGCCGGAATTAACCAAAACAGTTGAACCATGAATAATCACCTTACCATTTGCATCTCTTCTCAACCTGTTTTGGATAGATGAATGGGCAAGGCTGAAATTCAAACTTTGATTTTTCCCAAAATTAAAATTGTAACTCAATACCCCTTCTAATCCCCGCGAACGTGTATTAACTGCATTGGCAAATACAGAAGCGGTAGCGGCTCCTGCAGCATTTAAGGCAGCAGTTAAATCAGCATTATTGCCACCACTGAATGAATTGGATAATATGATGCGGTTATTAATGTCTATCTGGTAGGCATCTATAGTAAAATCAAATCCTTTTGCTACGGTGAAGGCTGCACCTAATGAATAAGAATGAGAAGTTTCCTGTTTCAGTTTGGGTATGCCTAATATCTGAGCGATTTTTGAATCGTTTGTAAATGTACCGCTTTGCACAGGAATTAAATTACCATTTATGTTGGTAAACAAAGTGGTAACTTTTGAATAATGTTCCTGTTGCAGTGATGGCGCCCTGAAGCCGCTGGATGCTGCACCGCGAAGAGTAAACCAATCTGTTACTTTGTATCTTGTGGCCACTTTATAATTGAGTGTAGATCCAAAATCCGAATAATTTTCAAAACGCAAAGCGCCGGATACAAGCCATTTTTTCGTAACATCCAATTCATTATCTGAATATACAGCAAAGCTTGTCCTGCTCCATGAACCTGCACTCTGTGGCAAAAATCCAGCGAATACCTGTGCACCTGCAATTCCATCCAACGCGTGGTCTGTAGTCTGGTTATTATAAGAATTAGGTTCACCGGCATCTATACCATATCCATCCACTCTCAATTCTGCACCTAAAGCGGTGTTTAATCCTGCAAGCAAATGATGGCTTTTAGAAAAATCGAGATTCGTAATTGCCTGATAAGTTTTTGTTTCACCACTGTTAAAGCTGGTTTGCAACTGACCGGCTGTAATTCCCGGAACATAAGCCTGCGTATAGTTTACAGAATTTAAAACAAGATAAGTGTATGAATTGGCTCCGTAAGTTTCACTTAGATCCATATTCCATGTGCCCGCTTTTCCTCTTATTCCTGCGGTAAAATCATAATCCCGCACCTTCGACCCTTCCTGAGGCAGAAATCCATCAGGATATAATGATAGCACTACTGCGGCTGCATCAGCAGACAAAGGATTACTTTTGGGAAAACTGCCGCCTGCGGTTATATTATATGGATAACGGTACAAGCCTCCGGCATTACCATTTTTAAAATTAGCAATACCCGTTGCATAAATTTCAAAATTATTACTCACCGGATAACCAAAGTTCACCACAAAACCTCCTCCTTTGATTTGCGAATTACCAAGCCGAATGTCAACTTTATCACGGGTGATTCCTTTGGCAGCATTAATGCTGTCCGACCTGTCAACACCTCCTACTTTTGGCCATATTTGTCCTGTATATAACCCGGTACGGTTGGTAGCGCCGCGTTTTAAATATTCGCCTGTAAGCTCCAGGTAACCTTTCTTTAAAGGGACTCCATAATTGAGCGACACCTGGAAATTATCTCCGTCAGTCACACTTTTGCTTCCCGGCAACTGATTGGATGGATTTAATTTATTCCATGAATAATTTTTATCGTAGCTGGTTATATTTTCACCAAAAGAACTGTTAATAACCAAGCCTGTTCTTTTTTTTAATACAATATTAATAACGCCGGCAATCGCATCAGAGCCATATTGTGCAGCAGCGCCATCCCGTAAAATTTCTATACGGTCTATAGAACTGGCAGGGATAGAATTAAGGTCGGCACCAACTGTACCGCGGTTCACTGTACCATTCACATTTACCAAAGAAGATTGATGATAGCGTTTACCATTTACAAGAACCAGAACCTGGTCTGGCCCAAGCCCCCGCAATTGTGCAGGATCAATATGATCTGTACCGTCGCCTATTGATTGACGAACAGAATTAAACGAAGGAGCAAGATAAGTAAGCAATTGCGTAAGGTCTAATTGTCCTACTTCATTTGCAAGTTTTTTTAAAGGAATTACATCTATTGGCACTGCTGCGTCGGTAGCGCTTCGTTTTGGATTGCGCGTACCAACCACTACCACTTCTTCCTGGCTGATGGCAGCGCTTGCTAAAGTTACATCCTGCTCTGTGATATGATTTTCGGTAACTGTAATTACAAAGGATTGAGTAACCTCGCTTACATAAGAGATAGTGAGGCGATACGTTCCTGTAGGGAGCGTTATAAAATACTTACCGTCATTATCCGTAAGTACCGTTTTCCTGTCCGTTTTTACAGTCGCTCCTGAAAGCGGATTTCCGAAAGCGTCTTTTACCACTCCTCTGATCCCTGTGTTCTGGGCTGAAGCAGTAAAGAAGGATAACAATAAAAAGGCGATAGAAAGAACCGCAGCTTTTTTTGAGTAAAGTTTTTTTGATTTCATATAATTTTTTTTAAGAGATTTCAATCTTTTCTGCATAAAAAAAACCTTTCAGTTGAAAGGCTTTCTTATGTTTGATAGCTACGCTATTTAATATTTAAAAAAGCCATTTTTTGTGCACGCTACAGCCCATACAACATTTACTATTGAAAGATTTGCATGCCTGGCTATGACTTATTAAATTCATTACTCCGCAAAAGTAGAATAATAATTTTAATATCCTATAAAAATAGTAGGATAATAAAAATAATCCATTCGCGCGAAGACGATTCTGATAAAATAATTCCCATCCTTAGAAAGAATTGTAAAAAAACATTGCAATTAAACAGCTGAATTTTTTTGCAAAGTTCTATAATCCCGCAACAGTAAAGAGTTTCAGCAAACAAAGAAATAAGACAAATTCCTCTTTTACTCAATTGGCTGAGCAAAATTTCGCATTCACTCAAGATACAATATCAATTGCCTCTCAATCTTTTGCTACTTTTGCGCATTCTTCATTTCGGATTTATTTAAATAAAATGTCATCAGAAAAAAAACAATTAAAAGGTTTTGGTTCAACGGCCATTCATGCCGGCCATGAAACCGAAGGAAATTATTCTCATTTAACACCCATATATGCAAGCAGCACTTATGTTTTTGATAAGGCAGAGCAGGGAATGCGGCGGTTTAGCGGTGATGAACCGGGGTTTATTTACAGCCGTTGGGGAAATCCAAGCATGAAAGAACCGGAAGATAAAATTGCTGCACTCGAAAGTTTTGGATTAATGGAAGAAGGTAAGCCGTTGCAACTAAAAGCCCGGTTACATGCAAGCGGTATGGCTGCCATCAGTACTTTAATGTTGGGCAATTTAAAAAGTGGTGATAAAATTTTATCTCACTATTCATTATATGGAGGAACCCAGGAACTAATGAACAGGGTGCTTCCTGAATTGGGAATCGAAGCAATTATAACTGACCTCAGAGATTTGAATAAAGCAGAAGAAGCAATTAAAAATGATGCCAAAATACGAATGATGTATTTGGAAACGCCAGCTAATCCTACCATTCAGTGCGTGGATATTGATGCGCTTACCAAAATTGCAAGGCATCATGAAATGATCGTTGCAGTAGATAACACTTTTGCAACTCCTTATCTGCAACAACCTTTTAAATATGGAGTTGATTATGTGGTTCATTCTACTACAAAGTTTTTAAATGGCCATGGCACCGCTATTGGGGGGGCTTTGATAGGAAAAGATATTGAGAGAATGAATACAAGAATGGAAAAAGTACATCGTCTGCTTG
>JBQCFO010000086.1:0-2256 GCA_051959055.1 Ginsengibacter sp.
GGTTTCTTATCTGAGAGATACCAAAAACGTTCACCAGTGTTTGTATGCCTTCAACACGGATCGTTTCCATTCTAAAGAAGATTATTTATTGAAATATCCGGGCGATAAATGGGTTGATGTCGTTGGCTTTGATATTTACCAAAGAAAAGGTGGTGATGAAGGAAATGCGGAGTTTGTGAAAGATCTTGATCACATGCTCACCATGATAGAAGAAATAGCGGCTGAAAAAAAGAAAATTCCTGCGCTTACAGAATTTGGTTATGCGCAGGTGCCCGGCAGTACCTGGTGGACAAATGTGTTTTATAAAGCATTGAGTCATCATAAAATTTCCTATGCTTTGGCCTGGCGTAATGCGGGTTTCAATAGTGCCGGCGATGCAGAATATTATGTGCCGTACCAAGGCCAGGTTTCTGAAAAAGATTTTATTTCGTTTTCAAAAAAACCAAACATTCTCTTTCAGAAGGATGTTTCAAAACTTCATCTCTATAAATGAAACTCCAATTAACCGACATCAGTATCGTCGTCATTTACCTTTTATCCATGCTTTTGATTGGCATGTACTTCAGAAAGAAGGCGCGGAAAACAAAAGAGAGTTATTTGCTGGCAGGAAAAAAATTGCCGTGGTACCTTCTTGGCCTCAGCGACGCATCCGATATGTTTGATATCAGCGGCACCATGTGGATGGTTTCCCTGTGTTTTGTTTATGGGTTCAAAAGCATTTGGATTCCGTGGCTGTGGCCCGTTTTCAAACCAGGTTTTCAATATGATGTTTTTGGCAAAATGGCTGCGTCGTTCGAATGCCGATACCGGCGCTGCATGGCTGGCAACACGGTTCGGATTTAAAGGAAAAGGCGTAAGTGCTTCTCATAATATTACCGTTGTTTTTGCCTTAATCGGTTGTCTTGGTTTTTTAGCTTATGGCTTTGTTGGATTGGGAAAATTTATCGAAATTTTTGTTCCCTGGTCTTATGTCCAACCGTATGTTCCGTTTCCGGTTGGCTCGGAATATGTAGCGCATTTTTATGGAATTGTATTCACTTTGTTTGCGATGTTTTATTCCATTCTCGGCGGCATGAACAGCATTGTAATTGGCGATTTCATAAAATACCTGATTATGACCGTTGGTTGTATTGCTATTGGATATATTGCCATGAAACATTTGAATGGACAAAACCTAAAGGTTCCAAATGGATGGAATTCTCCCTTTTTTGGTTTGGATTTGAACCTCGATTGGAAAAATATTGTTCCGGATGCGATGCAAAAAATCAAAGACGATCAGTTTGGCCTGTTCAGTGTCTTTTTTATGATGATGTTGTTCAAAGGTGTATTGGCATCTCTTGCCGGGCCGGCGCCAAACTATGATATGCAAAAGATTTTGTCAACGCGCTCGCCAAAAGAAGCTTCTAAAATGACCGGTTTTGTGTCGATCATTTTATTGCCGATCCGCTACACAATGGTAATCGGATTAACTGTTTTGGGATTGCTTTATTACAATCAGATGGATGTAAGCAACCCGGCAGGTGGTACCGACTTTGAAAAAGTATTGCCGGCCGCCATCAACGGGTTTTTGCCGGTTGGCATTTAGGAATCGTTTTGACAGGGTTGCTTGGCGCTTTTATGGGCACTTTCTCCGGAACGTTAA
Organism: Ginsengibacter sp.; assembly: GCA_051959055.1. Classification (GTDB taxonomy): domain Bacteria; phylum Bacteroidota; class Bacteroidia; order Chitinophagales; family Chitinophagaceae; genus Ginsengibacter. Next base: position 1,643 of record JBQCFO010000086.1, read on the forward strand.
ACGCCGCACAGGCCTACATTGTAAACGATATTTATTTAAAATACATCAATCCCGAAGCATCCACAAAAAGAATCATTGCGATGAATTACAGCACCGGTGTTGTGGTTGCTGCTGTTGGCATCGGTCTCGGCTTTTATGCAAAAAATGTAAACTCCATTTTGCAATGGATCGTTGGCGCATTATATGGTGGCTACATCGCCGCAAACATGCTCAAATGGTATTGGTGGCGGTTTAATGCAAGCGGATTTTATTGGGGAATGATGGCAGGAATTATCGCTGCGCTCGTTTTCCCGTTCTTATTTACAGGTTTGCCACTTTATAACTGGCCTTTGTTGTTTTTAATTTCCATTATTGGATGCCTTGTCGGTACTTAGTCCGCCCCTGCAACCCATGTAGAAATTTTAAAGAAGTTTTACAAACAGGTCCGGCCGTGGGGATTTTGGAAACCGGTTCATGAACAGGTTTCCGCAGAAGATCCAACTTTTGTTCCCAACAAAAGATTTAAACTAGACATGTTCAATGTGGTGATCGGAATTATTGGCCAGTCAGCCCTCACCATTTTACCCATGTATTTGATTTTATGGATGAAGCTTCCATTGCTCATCACCATCATT
>JBQCFO010000087.1:0-4568 GCA_051959055.1 Ginsengibacter sp.
CTTAGAAATGATATTTCATCTGCATTGCCACTCAACAATAATAATTATTTATACCCGTCGGCTTCAGCCAGTTTGGTATTTAGCGAACTGGTGACATGGAAACCACTTAGTTATGGTAAAATCAGACTTAGTTACGCTCAGGCTGGTTCCGATATTGCCCCATACCAGACCACTAATTTTTATGGTTTGGGAGATCCTTATGGAAGCAATTTTCCCATGTTTGTTCCTAACAATTTAAATAATCCTGAATTGAAACCTTCATTAGGTACTGCTTATGAGGCAGGTCTGGACATGAGGTTTTTTAAAAACAGGGCGGGTTTTAGTTTAACCTGGTACAGGCAGCAAAATAAAGATGCGGTACTGCCATTGGATGTATCGGGTGGAAGCGGCTTTACCAGTTATATTATTAATGCCGGAAACATTCAAAATGAAGGGATTGAACTGTCTTTGAATGGCACACCGGTAAGAACAAAAAACATAAACTGGACAACCACCATTAACGCCAGTCATAATAAAAGTATGGTGAAGGAATTATATCCTGGTTTAAATTCTCTTACATTAGATCAAAACAGATATGCAAGCGTGGATATGTTCTTACTTGCAAATGTTGGTGAAGCATTCGGAAGCATTGTGGGTAATGCATACCAGCGTGATCCTGCCACTGGTAAAGTGCTTTTAGATGGGAACAATATGCCGATGTGGGCCTCTAATCACAATTTTGGTAGTGTGCTTCCTGATTATACGGGAGGATGGCAAAACACAATAACGTGGAAAAACTTTAATTTTTCTGCTTCAATTGATTTCCAAAGTGGGGGGAAATTTTTTAGCTGGACAAAAATGCTTGCCGTAAAAAGCGGGCAGGATGCCATTACCGCTGCAATGAATGACAAAGGAAAAAATATCCGAGATCCATTGGCTGATGGGGGAGGAGTAAAAGTTACCGGTATTTCTGCTTCTACTCACGAAGAGGTAACCGCTTATGTAAACCCCAGGACCTACTATCGTAACACACTTGGAAGTAAAGTATATGAAGAATGGTTATTCGATGCTTCTTATATTAAAATGCGGGAAATAAGAGTAGGATATACTTTTACTAAGGAGAAAATCACTAAACTTCCTTTTCAAAGTGTAAACCTTGCATTTATTACCAGGAATCCTTTTATGATTTATCAAAAAGCGCCAAAAGGAATTAATCCTTCCGAATTAGCTACAGGAGCTTCAAGTCTTAACTGGTTAGAAACCGGTCAATTGGCTACAGCTCGTTCTTTTGGTTTAAATCTTAATGTATCCTTCTAAAAAAAATCATCATGAAAAAATTAAATTATCTACTCATAGTATTGATAGCAACAAGCGGTTGGCAAGGATGTACAAAGTTTAAAGATAGCATCAATATAAACCCGAATCAACCGACAGTAGCATCTAATGCACAATTACTTACTTATGCTATTAATCAAATACCAAATGTAATTGAAGAACAAAGCGGCATGCTTTATACCCAGCAATTAGCACAAAAACCCTATACAGACGAGTCAAGATATATATCGGTTAATTTCGATTTTTATGGAATATATGCCGGTGCTCTTGAAAATCTACAAACCATTATCAGTACCAAAAATTTTAATGTAAATGATGGATCACAAGCCAATCAATTGGCTGTAGCGCGCATTTTAAAAGCCTGGTTTTTTTGGCATGCTACAGATCGCTGGGGCGATATTCCTTATTCAGATGCTTTAAAAGGAATAACAAATTTTACTCCTAAATATGACAGCCAGAAAGACATCTACTATGATTTGCTTAAAGAATTGAAAGAGGCTGCCGCTCAGATTGATAATGGCAATCCTGTTTCAGGCGATATACTCTATAGTGGTGATATGGATGCATGGAAAAAATTTGCGAATTCCATGCGGGTTATCATGGCGCTTCGTTTATCCAAAGTTGATCCTGCAAAGGGGAAAACGGAATTAACTGATGCACTTACCGGCCCTGTTATTTCTGATAACAGCGAAAGCGCTGTATATGTCCATTTGAATACAGAAGCGTACGAAAACTACTGGTATTATGTGCGAAATGTGCAGGGAAGGCCATGGTATTGGGCAAGTCAAACACTCGTGGACTATATGAAGCCTTTAGGCGATCCGAGATTGCCAATTTTTGCAGATCCAAATGGATCAGGAGATTATGTTGGAGTGCCTTATGGCCTGGATGCAAATGCTGTTGGAACCATTCCTTCTTCTTCTGTTTCTTTTATGGGGGTACATGTACGAACCCAAAATGCTCCAACTTATATTCTTACTTATGCTGAGGTTTTATTGGCTATTGCGGAAGCAGATAAATTGGGCTGGCTACCTGGTGGTGATGAAGATGCGAAGCAAAAATATTATGCTGCCATTGAGGCGTCAGTTCGGCAATGGAACAGAACCAGTTTCAAAGCATATAATGACAATCTGAATAAACAGGTAGAACCGGTTCCTTACAGCAAAGATGATGCAGGAGATATCACAGGATTGAGTACCTATCTTGCGCAGCCTTCCATTGTTTACAATTCAGCTGATGCTATTAAACAGATTTCTTACCAGCGTTGGGTTCATTTGTATATGAACGGCTATGAAGCATGGGCAGAATGGAGAAGAACAGGTTATCCGGTTTTAGCTCCCGCCCCAAATAACAATAATATAGCTATTCCCAGAAGACAGGCATATCCGACAAAAGAGCAAAATATCAACCCGGCTAATTATAAAGCCGCTGTTGCTGCTCAACCCGGTTTAGGAGGCAAAGATGATTTAACCGGAAGAGTGTGGTGGGATAAACCATAATCTATCAAGGTGGTAGATTTTAGATAAATAAATTACAAAAGGTTGTCCTTTGAAAAGACAACCTTTCGTGTTTTGAGTAGAACACAAGATAAAGCTAAACCCAAATAATCCCGTTTTTGAAAGGAAACCGGATAGATATTATTCCATGGAGGGGTAAAAGTCATGCAGACATGGCGGCATTATTAGAAAAACCAAACCATTTGAGGAAGCGGAAATGGAAAGAATAAGAATTGAGGAATAATGCCGTCTTTTTGAAAAGCTGCACTGTTTGGATAACATTTCAGTATACAACTACTGCCACTGCTGAATTATTACACAAACGTTTGTTTTATCTTTTAAAGCAAATTCTTTTGCGCCCCAGGGTCTAAGTGTGATTGTCTTTAAGTTAGGATGTAGAAATTGCGGATGTGTGGTGGAAACTTTGGCATAAACTTCCTCAATATTCTCCGTATGAAGTCTTATTTCAGGTCTGTCTTTCTCGGCATATTCTTTATTTTGAAAAAGGAATATTGCCAATGTATCTTTCTGAATAACACAACAAGGGCTTTGGGAATCCAGGTCGTTGTAGCCAATAGTAAATTCCAAACAGTCAACAAAAAGAGTTAGTCCGTCTCTTATATCTTCAAAAAAAATATTGGGGACTAATTTGGTAAATCTCATATCACATTTGTATTTAAAAGTTGTCTTATAAAAACGTGCCGCAAACACCTTGAACCTTGATCCTTAAACTTTAAACCACCAACCTTGAACCTTCAACCTTCCTTTATCCCTCGAGGTCTGCTATCACCAGTTTCTTCATTTGCAACATGGCATGCATGGCTCTTTTTGCTTTTGCAGGATCCGGATCGGATAATAATTTATTTAAATTTTCAGGTACAATTTGCCATGAAAAGACAAATTTATCTTCCAACCAACCGCATTCTATTTCCTTGCCACCACTTGTGAGGTTGTCCCAGAAATAATCTATATCTTCCTGAGTTTTACAAAAAACCATAAAAGAAACAGCCGGCGTGAATGAAAATCCGTGGTCAATATGGCTATCCATTGCGATAAAATCTTCGCCGTTTAGCGTAAACCTGCTGTGTTTAATGTTTCCTTCAACCCCTTGTTCTCCTGGTTCATATCGTGCCACGATTTTTACTTCTGAATTTTTAAAAAGAGACATATAATAATTCACCGCCTCTTCTGCATTGCCTGCCTGCTTACCGGTAAACATGAGGCATGGCGCAATCTTTTGAGGAGACTCTGTAAAATTTAATTGCCAGGAAAGGCCAAATTTGTCCTGGATCCATCCGTATTTTTTACTGAAAGGATAGGTTTTGTATTCCATCAGAACCTTTCCTCCATCCAAAAACTTATTCCATAATTTATCTGTTTCCTGCTCTGTTTCACAATTTACAAATAAAGATATTGAGGGGTTGAATTGAAAAACCGGGCCACCGTTCAGCACCATAAAATCCTGTCCATTTAGAGTGAACGATGCGGCCATTAATGAATCTTTTGGCTGCCCCGACGCCTTTGCAGCTTCTTCATTATAATAGCTTTTGGACGTTATTTTTGAATCTTTAAAACAACTCATATAAAAATTCATTGCTTCTTCAGCATTGTATGCAAACCAAAGAAAGGAAGCGATTTTTTCAGCATTATTTCCATTTTTGTTTTGAGTTTCCATGTGTTTGATTTTTAAAAAGTGTATAATTGATTTTTAAATCATTTCAAAAAAGTAAAGGTATGTGGTTCGTGAGACACGAAGGA
>JBQCFO010000088.1:0-5526 GCA_051959055.1 Ginsengibacter sp.
GAGCTCCGCCAATACCTGCAAGAAGTCCTGCAATTAAAAAAATCAGCCATCTTTTTAAAATAAACACCAGCAACAACTGCAGGTTCTTGACGACAGGACTTCGGCTTTGACCTCTTTCGTTTATATCGTTGCTTTTTAAACTCATAACATAGATTTAGGTGTTATTTGGAAGCGTTTATAATAACATTTGCCACGATTCCCAATGCAGAAACAATTAAAGCCAGTTCGCTGGCTCCCAGCCGGCTACGGTTTTCCTTTATTTTTTGCGGTACAAAAATTTCAGACCGTGACGTTACTACAGGATAAAATTTAAAGAATAAAAAATGCTTTACTGATGCAGCTTTTCCATCAGGATAAATTACCAAAGCTCCGGTTTTTCTTGCGGCCGGTGTAAAATTACCCGCTTGCTGAACATAGTATTTTAAACTCTTATTTTCTTTAAACGGAATAATTGTCGGATTATACACTTCTCCGGAAATGCGTACTAAATTCGAGCTTCTATCTATGGTAAGAACGTCGCCATCTTCTAAAGCGAGGTTTTCCGAATTATTGGGATTGGATAACGCTTTTGAAAGATCAACACTTATCAGATCGTACGATTTATACAATTCATCCTTTAATCGTGGATGAAGAGCAATGCTATCCGGATTGATATTCAGAATGCGCTGAAAAAGCTTTTCACGCTCAGAAGTAGTCAGATTGGATTTGATGGGTCGGCGTATCGTGATTGATGAACTATCTGCAGAGGCTTTGAATCCGCCGACTCTTTGAATAAGATCGCTTATTTTATCGCCGCTTTTTTGTAACCCATATCTGCCAGGACTTCTTACCTCTCCTAATACCATTACTGTACGTTGTGGATTATAACCCGGAAGTGATTTCACAATTACCAGGTCGTATGGTTGTAGAAAGACATCCTGGGAAGGATCGTTTTTATCTGACAGGTTAATATTAAAAATGCGGCTTTCATTGTGATTGGCTTTGTCTACTTTGGCATTGCGTATTCTCCTGGAAATCTCTATCGTGGCAGAATCGCCAAACTCAGAAACACCACCTACAGAAAGCAAAACATCCCTTAAAGATATATTTTCTCTCCACGGAACTATTCCGGGTTTCCTCACGTTCCCTTCCACAGATACATAATTGCTATCCTGGAATTCAAAAATGGAATGAACGGCAACAGAATCGTCTTTGTTTAGAAAGATATTTCCCCTTGAATCGTTGACAGAATCAAGATCTACAGAAAGCATGGTAGGCATTTTATTTTTCAAATACCTGAAAATAGAAATGCGCTTTGTATATGCATCACGCGATAACCCGCCGGCTTTTTCAATCAGAGAATTTATGGTCAAATCAGGAGTCAACTGGTATGGCCCTGGCCTCAATACAGAGCCAGAAATAACAATCCGGTTTCCAAATTCATCCTGTAGTTTTCCTACAATGTACTTATCACTGCCATTTGATTTAAAAGAATTGAACTGATTTGCATCCAAATCAATGATTTTTTTCTCGGTATCTGTTATCCGCACTACCGTTACACTTCCTCTATAGGCATTATCAGTAAAACCACCGCAATATTTTAAAAGATCGCTAAAGGTTTCATTATTGAGCATTTCAAATTTGCCTTCTCTTTTCACATTTCCCGTGATGGAAACACGGTTTTTGTAGTAGGGAATTCTGATTACATCACCTTCCTGCAAAATAATATTATCTTTTTGGTTTCCATTTACCAAAAAATCATACAGATCTGCACTTCTTTTCAACTGGTTTCCACGAATGATTTCTATATCTCTGTAGCTTCCCATGGAAGTAGGGCCACCACATAAATAGAGAATATTATAAAGTGTAGTTAAAGAGGAAACGGTAAAAGTTCCGGGCTTCTTTGCCTGGCCGATAACGGTTACCCGAATACTTCTAATCTTCCCAAGCGCAACCTGTACTTTAGTTTTACCTGTATTGATTGCATGATAAATAGTAGAAGCAAGTTTTGATTTTATTTTTTCAGATGCCTGCTCAATACTTAATCCATTTATATAGATTGGGCCTACGTTGGGAATGTAAATTTCCCCCGATTCATTTACTGTTAAATTATATTTTTTTTCGCTAAAACCGTATACTGAAACAATAAGCTCATCATCCGGGCCTAATACATATCCGGCAGGGGCGGGAATGCGAAGGTTAGGTTCAAAAACCAAACTGTTTGTAGTAAAAAGTTCAGAGCCAAAAATCGTTTCATCGTTTTGAAATTTTTGCACTGGAAGGTTTTGGCCGGAAGTATCGTAGCGGTGTGCAACATCAGTGTCATTTACTTCATTTATTTCATCTTTTTGAAGTAATTTTTGTCCAATCTGAAGTTTTTGTAGTCGCTCACGCAATTTGGTTACCTGGGTTTCAGGCATCCCTTTTTCTTCCGCTATTTTGTATAACTGAGATTCAGTAATTCCGGCCTCAACAGCTTTGTTATAAAATGAAATTAACTGGCTATTACTTAAATCATCTACATTCACCTGACTCAGGTCCTGAAGATCAAAGAGATTTTTTTGTGCGTGCAGTTGGTTTGAACAAAAAAGTATTGTGAACAAAACAAATAGTACTCTTGGAACTATTCTCATTTATTTCTTCGTTTAAAAAATTCCTTTACAATAAACAATTTGGGAAGTGAAATTGTCAGCGAAGATAAAATAATATTTTGGCTTTTCTATCTTTAATAAGCCGCATTTTTATCCTGATTCAAAGGTAGATACCAGGTTAGGATTCAATACTTTAAAGGCATATTTTAACCAATTAATAATCGATTAAATTGATAATGTAAAACTAAAAGCCGGAGACAATAAGGCAAATGGCAAAATACAAGACAGTAAACAGAGAAATAAGGTAGATTTCTCTTTTCGCATTTTTTAATAGACCCCACGTTAATTAGGGGTTTAAATTTATTTCTCAAATCTCATTTCCTGAACCAATTGTTTATCGCCTTTCTGTTTCATGTAAATCGTAGCCCGGTACACACCGTTTATGGTAATTAAGTTGCCAATACAATATTGCGAACCCGCATTTTCACTTTCATGTACAATTTTAAAATCTTTTACAGGATTGTTGCTAAAAAATTGTCTTAATACAAGCTGAGCCTGGTTTTTGCTATAGGATTTACTCGTTTCAGACAAAGTCATCTCAATGGTACTGTCAAAATATTTGGATACTTGCGAAGCGTCACCAGATTTTAGCGCGTTAATTATTTCTGTAAAAGAGATGGTTATAAACGATGACAAAACAATGAAAATACATAAAAAAAGTACATATTTTTTCATGGAAAATTGATTTGATTCTATTTTACGAAAAACGTGCCAAATGATAAAATTATATTACGATTTTGAAATTGTTGTGATTATATAAATACGAATAATTAGTTTTGAAAAATGGAAGCAAAAAAAGTCATTCTGGTAATAATGGATGGTTGGGGCCTGGGCCAGAAAAAAGAAAGCGATGCGATTCAAAATGCAAAAACCCCTTTTGTAAGCTCTCTTTATGATAAATATCCCCATACTACTCTTATTACCTGTGGAAGGGCTGTCGGCCTGCCCGAAGGGCAAATGGGAAACAGTGAAGTGGGGCATTTGAACTTAGGTGCGGGCAGAGTCGTTTACCAGGAACTGGAACGGATAAATGTAGCCATAGAAAACGGAGAGTTTGCACAAAATCCGGTTCTGTTGCAGAGCATCAATTATGCAAAAGATAACGATCGTCCGCTTCATTTGATGGGACTTGTAAGCAATGGCGGCGTACATTCTCACATCGATCATTTAAAAGCAATCACTGCTATTTGCAAAGAACACGGATTGGAAAAAGTGTTTATTCATGCGTTTACTGATGGCCGTGATACCGACCCGAAAAGCGGCATTCATTTTTTAGAAGATCTGCAGCAACACCTGGATAAAACAACCGGAAAAATTGCCACTATTGTTGGTCGTTATTATGCGATGGATCGCGATAAAAGATGGGAAAGGGTAAAAATTGCCTATGATGCTTTGGTACACAGGACAGGCGAAGTAACCACCAATATTTTTTCTGCGATTACGGATTCTTATCAAAACAATGTAACAGACGAATTTTTAAAACCGATCATCAATGCAGAAACTCCAAATTCAGAAATGATGGATGGGGATGCAGTGATTTGTTTCAATTTCCGCACAGACAGATGCCGCGAAATTACTGAAGTGCTTACCCAAACCGCATTTCCCGCTTATGATATGAAACCGTTGACGTTGAATTATACAACGATGACGCTTTATGAACATACTTTCAAAAACATCCATGTTATTTTTCAAAAAGATGACCTGGTGAATACGCTGGGAGATGTATTGGCTCAAAATCATAAAAGCCAGATCCGCATAGCTGAAACTGAAAAATACCCACACGTTACTTTCTTCTTTAGTGGTGGCCGGGAAGTGCCTTTTGAGGGTGAAAGAAGAATTCTGATTCCATCCCCCAAAGTCGCTACATACGATTTAAAACCGGAAATGAGCGCTTATGAAGTGACTGAAGCGTTGCTTCCTGAGATAAAAAAACAATCGGCTGATTTTATTTGTTTAAATTATGCAAATGCTGATATGGTAGGTCATACAGGTGTTTGGGACTCGGTGATAAAAGCGGTTGAAACCGTAGATGCCTGCGTAAAAGAAATCGTAACTACCGGACTTGAAAATGATTATACCATTTTTCTCACAGCCGATCATGGCAATGCAGATTACATTGTAAACGAAGATGGTACACCTAATACAGCACATACCAAAAACCTGGTTCCGTTTTTTATTATTGATAAAGAATGGCATGGTACCATTCATCCCGGCAAACTAGGAGATATCGCTCCTACTATATTAACGATGATGAAATTACCGCTGCCAAAAGAAATGACTGGTAAAGTATTGATTGATAAATAGCTTTTAAAGAAATTTGCATTATGAGAAAAATACTAAGGATTGTTTTGATTATTTTAATCATCATTTTTATATTGATCCAATTTATCAGGCCAGCAAAAAACACAGGGGAAGAAATAGCTGCAAATGAAATTACTGCCAAATTTGACGTGCCTGAAAATGTGCAGCAGATTTTAAAAGTCTCCTGCTATGATTGCCATAGCAATACAACAAAATATCCGTGGTATTGGCACATGGAGCCGGGTGCTTGGATTTTGAGCAACCATTTTAATGATGGCAAAAAAGAAGTAAATTTTTCTATTTTTTCTACTTATCCTGCTGCTAAACAATACAGAAAATTCAAAGAGATTGGCGAGCAGGTAAAAAAAGGCGACATGCCTTTATCTTCTTATACACTCATACACCGCGACGCGGTTTTAACTGCAGATCAAAAAAAAGTGATTGAAGATTGGGCAGCCAATTCCATGAAAGAAATGGAAGCTAAATATCCGGCAGACAGCCTCACAAGAAAGAAATAAACAGGCCGGATAACAGCTCAAAATTCACAAAAATTTAGAGTTTAAAATTTTTTATTTTAAAAAAACTTATTTCCATG
>JBQCFO010000089.1:0-2289 GCA_051959055.1 Ginsengibacter sp.
CTTCTTCCCTTGGTTGAAGAACCGGATAAATAATTTACGGTCATTTTCTTTATTGCGCAGCCCGTGCCAGATAGCATTCTCCACTAATGGTTGCACCAACATTGGAGCTATCTGCGTTTCATCGGCATCTAAATTTTTATCTATATCAATGCTGTAAGAAAAATTTTCAAACCGCAACTTCTCCATTTCTAAATATTGCTGAAGGTGATCAACACATTGTTTAATAGTAATAAATGTTTGACGGGATTGTTCCAGGCTGGTGCGTATCAGTTGGGCAAATTTGCTGAGATAGCGACTTGCATTTTGCTTCTGATCTTCCAGTATCATCTCTTTGATGCTATTAAGGGAATTGAAAATAAAGTGCGGATTCATTTGCGCATGCAATCCTTTTATCTCCAGTTCAGCTAATTTCTGTTTCAAAGTAGCCTCATACCGGATTTTCTTTATGCGGCGGGCAATGATGAAGGAAATGAGCGATCCGAGCACAACGAATACCAGTGCGATAAACCACCATGTTTGCGACCAGGGCGGCAGAATTGTAATGGCTAAGCTGCGGGTCGTGTTGCTCCACTTACCGTCACTATTGGCGGAACGCAATTCAAACATATAATTTCCCGACGGCAAGCTGGTGAAAGTAGCGACATTATTTGTACCAGGGATTGTCCACTTATCACTCAATCCTTTGAGCCGGTAGCTAAAGGTGTTATGAGCTTCATTGGAAAAATTATTGACCGCAAATTCAATACTGATAAAATTTTGGTTGTGGCTAAAGCGAAGAGTGTTTACCAGGTCAGGATTGGTATGAAGTGGCCACATTTTATCATTTACTTTAACGGAGATAATAACAGGAGCCGGGCTGTACTGATTTTGTTGTAATACCGCCGGATTAAAATGGGTGATACCTCCTACGCCGCCGAAGTAAAGATCGCCGCCCGGATCCTTCAAGGTGCTGGCAGTGTTATACTCCAGGAAAGAAAGGCCATTTCCCGTATTATATTTTTGCACTAATTCATATTTCTCATTGAATTTATATAAACCAAGATTGCTGCTCACCCAATAAAAGCCATTATCATCTTTTTGCACTGCATAGCAAACATTAGAAGAACCGTTGGTATTCAGAACGACATGTTTAATTACTTTATTCTGTTTCCAGTTATAAATCACAAGGCCATTATCCGTTGCAATCCAGAATAAAGGACCGTCTGCTAAAAAATGTCTTACAAACAAGGAAATTTTTTTTACAGGTTCTATGGGTTCAAAATCATTGGTGAGGTAGCGATATCTGACAAGTCCTGAACCGGCTGTGCCTAACCATAAGGCATTACTGCTGTCTTCATAGAAATAACGGGCTGTATACACATAAAGGCCGCCGATAAATGTAGTAAGGCGGGCATTCGGCGGCAGATCATACCATTTATAATTTTTGAGTGAAAAAAAACGCAGCCCGTTTTCAGAGGCAATAAGCAAACTGTCTGCCTTTTTCAGTTTTATAACAGCAAACATTTTATTGAGTTCAGGAAGCTTTTTTTCCGGAAAATATTGTATTCCCTTAGTAGATCTATTAACATGCATTAAGCCACCACAGCTGGCTGCCCATATATTTCCCGTATCGTCTTCTGTTATATCATAAATGACATTATTGGCATTGCCATATACTTCTGAAGCCGGGAATCGTACAAATTCATTATTCTTCCTGTTCCACTGCATAATACCTTTGTTCAGCGTGCCTACAAAGGACGAGCCATCGCTGGCAGTAAACATTCTTTCAATCATCTTATCGGTGAGTGTGCCATTGTACGATGACTTTTCATCTATGTTACGAAACTGGAATCGTAATGGATCGTATTTTGTAATCCCGTCAAAGTAACCACACCACACTATCCCCTGCCTGTCTGTAAAAATCGAAAGTGCATAATTGGAGCAAGGGGAAGTAGGAAGGTATTGTATGTTTACTGACCTGTTGACCATATTATTTTTTGGATCATACCGGTACAATCCGCTGCCTCTTGTGCCAATCCACAGGTTATTATTTTGATCCACAGTAAAGCCACCAATCCCTCCTAAAAATTTTTTTGAAGCAAAAATATTTTCCTTTTTCTCTACGGGATCATTTATATAATAGCAGCCTTCGGCCATTGTTCCGATCCACAATGCATGATTGTAAGAATATAATTCCCTTATCTGCGGAAAAGGATAATCCTTGTGAAACGGGCGGCTCGTGTAAGACTGACCGTCGGGCTCCATTTCAAACATTTTGTACAGCAACGAAACATAGATTTTACCTTCATG